>JAFGMP010000018.1 GCA_016927495.1 Candidatus Latescibacterota bacterium
CCTGGGCTGCCTCACTTTCGGGACGCAGACTTCCCAGTCATTCGTATCGAAGGAAAAAATGGTCCGACCTTGAAAAATGGAGAACGGCGGCGAGAAAAAGGGTACTTGACCGCATATCAATGCCGGAAATTGGCGGTTTACCGAAGGTTACGGTCAAAAATCAGTACGAGTATGACAGTCTTCATGTGGAGGAGCTTGAATGGCAGCTTCCGTACGGCAGGCCGACCGAGGCTTTCCTGTTAAAACCTGTTGAGTCAAAAGGAAAACTTCCCGGTATTATGGCGTTCCACGATCATGGTGGAATAAAGTATTTCGGCAAACGTAAAATCACGATCACTTCAGACAAACGTCATCCACTCATCGAGGAACACCAGAAGGAGTTTTACAGCGGTCTTGGATGGGCGAACGAAATTGCCAGACGCGGCTATGTGGTATTGGTTTCGGATGCTTTCCCCTTCGCGAGTCGCAGAGTGAAAATGTGCGATGTGCCCGAGTTTATGCGCAATGGTCTTACCGATGACGACCCTGAAAAACCGGAGAATATCGAGGCTTACAACGAGTGGGCGGGGGAACATGAATCGATAATGGCAAAATCTCTGTTTTGTTCAAATACGACATGGCCGGGAGTTTTTTGTGCCGAAGACCTGAAAGCGCTCGATATCCTGTGTGCCCGTGACGATGTAAACGCTGACAGGATCGGCTGCGGCGGCCTTTCCGGCGGCGGTATGAGGACAGTATTTGCGGGCGGCCTCGATCCACGGATTAAATGCGCTGTATGTGTCGGTTTCATGACAACATGGAGAGACTTTCTGCTTTACAAGTCGTACACCCATACATGGATGACCTATGTACCGGTGCTGCCGAATGAACTGGATTTCCCGGAAATCCTCGGCCTGCGTGTGCCACTGCCGACGATGGTGCTCAATGATAACGATGACGACCTCTACACGCTGTCGGAAATGAAACGGGCGGACGATATCCTTCGCTGGATTTTTGAGAAAGCCGGTGCGGGTGATAAGTATAAATGTTCCTTCTATCCCGGCGAGCATAAGTTCGATAAAGCTATGCAGTGCGAGGCTTTCGACTGGTTCGATCGCTGGCTGAAAAGCTGAACATTGATGTATGGATGGAATAACTCTTCCTGCACCAATCCGAATTATTTAAAATTCCACCGTGAAGGTCATGAAGTTAATGAAGATTTTATCTTCTCGTATTTTATGGTTTTTATGGTTGAAAAACTACATGTTCATATACGCCCGGTTTATTCAAAGGAGACCACATACATGCCAAACATGAAAACCACACCGAAACACACGATATATATGGCTTCATTTTTCTGCGGCATGCTGTTGCTCTGTGCGATCTGTAATGCAGAAGGAACCCGTGAACTGCTCTGGCCGGATGGCGCTCCCGGCGCGAAGGGTACCACTGACGATGACAAACCCACGCTTACTGTCCATCGCCCTGCGGCAAACGCAGCAACCGGAACAGCCATTGTGGTCTGTCCCGGCGGTGGTTACGGTCATCTGGCCACAGTGCACGAGGGTGACGATATCGCGAACTGGCTCAATTCCATCGGGATCACCGCTGCAGTGCTCGAATACCGTCATCGAAACCGTGGGTACGGCCATCCCGCACCGCTGCAGGACGCACAGCGTGCAATTCGTACTATCCGTGCACGGGCCGAAGAGCTGAACATCGATACCAACCGGATCGGCATCCTCGGTTTTTCTGCGGGAGGCCATCTCGCATCGACCGCTGCTACACATTTCGACTCCGGTAATCCTGACGCATCCGACCCCATCGAACATGTAAGCTGCCGCCCGGATTTCGCTGTCCTGTGCTATGCGGTGATAGCGTTTGACGAGCCTTATACACATAAAGGATCACAACGAAACCTTATCGGTGAAAACGCCCCCGCAGAGCTGATCAGGAGTCTGTCGAACGAGAAGCAGGTCACCGCTGAAACACCGCCGACATTCATCTTCCAGACAGATGAAGACACAACCGTCCCCGCAGAGAACAGCGTGTACTTCTACCTTGCACTAAGGAATGCCGGAGTACCGGCTGAAATGCATATCTATCGCACCGGCAAACATGGAGTCGGGCTGGCTCGCGACATTCCGGGCACCTCCGATTGGTCGCATGCCTGCGAACGCTGGATGAAGGGGATGGGATTGTTAGAACGGAAGAAATAATAGCGTAGAGACACGTTGCGATGTGTCAACTGTATCTTCACTCACCCCCTCGATCCCCCTCTCTCGCCTGCGAAAGAGGGTGAAAACTGTAATCCCCAGACATTATCAGCGACCTTTGAGGCATGTAAAGTGTCCCCTCTCTAAAGGTTAGAGAGAGGATTTAGAGGGTGAGTTTCGGGATGTGTGGGTGGGAACACAATTTCTGTCAAAAACCTCTCCTCACCAATCCTCCTGCCGTTCCGTTTCGGGAATTTCTACCACTATGAGCGATGGATGCCCGTAGGTTTTACCTTTGCCCTGAAATGTGCCGTTGACACACATCACAATGAACGAACCATCCTTCGAAATTTCGAGGCCGTAAATGGACATATAGTAGTAGCCGTACTTTTCGAAGTAATAATCCTGGAGCCAGCAGAGCGCCTTTTTTTTGCCGGTTCTGACATCGTACTGGACAAGCGGTGAAGTAAACGTTCGGGGCTGGTAATACACATACCGTCCACCCGGACTTACCGGCATCTGGAGCACATCCTGTCCCTCGCCCCAGGTTACACCGAGCGGTACGATTTCCGGGCCGTTTTCACCTTCGGATTTGAATTTGAACATGGCGCCGTTGTAAGTACCTCCATAAAAATAGCCGTCGGCGGCCTTGTGGTCGGTATATCCCCGCATGGCGGCGACTTTGTTGTTCTGGTACGTATTCGGCGGCATTGCAACCTCATACCGTTCGAATTTATTTAATTCCGGATCGAAGCTCATGAGCCTGTGGTTGCCGTCACTGTTGTCCGATGTCCAGAATTTACCGGTGTCCTCATCACAAAGCATTGCCCGCCGCCACCATTCCCAGCCGTTGGGCGGATAACCCGCGTAGGTCACTTTCTTGTTGAAACAGTCCCAGCACAGCACCGTATAGTTAGCGCCGGTGCCCACCAGCCGTCCACGCTTCGTATCGACATTGAAGCAGGGCAGCATATTACCGATAAGCGGCACACCCCAGTTTTTCGATTCGTGGGTGTTGATGTTGTAGCTGATGAGCCAGCTTCCGCGATAGCCGTTAGCCCACCAGGTCGAATCGGGATGGACACCGTAATGTGTCGCCGCCCACATGGTGCCGTCCGGCATGATTCCCATATGGCCGTGGATTTTGCCGTCGGTGTAGGACTGATCTGTCCAGCCCACAATCTCGCCGACCGAGGTCAGTTTGAACACCACATTCCTGCCGGGATTGTACTCGTAGATGTTTATGTGGCACCCGAAACCGAGATGGTCGCTGACCGAGAAAAAGAACCGGTTGTCTTCGCTCCGTGTCACCCGTGCCCAGTTTGCCCAGGCGATCATGTATGCCTCGTCGTGCTCGTCGAAGTATTCCGGTTCCATGTTGGGAACGATCATGAATTTGACTTCGGGAGCGACTTTCGCGATGGTGAAATCCTCCGCTGTGGTGTCGTCCTTAGGTCGTTTCAGGAATGTATCGGATGTATCGACAAGGAATTCGTGTTTATGCCTGATTTTCTGCTTATCGAATTTATCGTTCAGTTTTTGACGTTCTTCCTCGGTAATTTCTTTCTCTGCCGAAAAAGCGTTCAAAGATATAACACAGAGAAGTGACAACATTATTCCGTAGCGGATAAGTTTCATAGCGATTCCTTTCGTAAAAAGCAGGTGAAATAGTGATTTATATGTTGTTTTTGTTTAATTAATGCAGATTGGGTGGAATGTGCAAGGGGAATGTGGGGGGAAGAGAAGGGGAAATGGGATGGGAGAAAATTGTATAAGTGATATGGTGGCGTGAAGTTTGGTAATAAATAGAGAGAACACCTCCATACAAGGGTTTTTTTATGGAACTTCTTTAATTACCAGATGATGTGACATCTCAACATCACCATCATCCCATTTGCCATCCCATGCAATCTTGAATCGTACGATAGCTGATTCTCCTTCATTACTTTTAGCTTGTAGACTAACTACGAGAGTTGTCGCAATACTTTTCTTCATGGGAAAGTTATTGGGAATAATAATCGGATGTAATTGTATCCATTTATCCTTCAGAACACTACAAAGGTCACAATATGCTGTTGGGCCTATTGTTCGATTAAATGGATGTATAGTTTGGTGTGTCCACTGGACAGGAAGTTCTCCTGACCAAGTTATTTGAAGTTCGCCATCAGGTCCGGGTTCTTCGATACTCAGCAGAAAAACGCGTGTTTGACTTGCAATTGGCCACCGAACTGCATTTGACACTTTCACATGATAATAGCGTGCATCCACATTTTGCGTTTGTTGACCTTGTTCAGTTTGCAACTGAAATGTCACTATGGTCTTTTCGCCTTTATTATTTCTTAAGCTCAGCACCAACTTCGGTGAAAAGAGATGAGACTTGATCCAATCACCGAAAAGTGCAATTAATACAGCAGCAAAGGTTGCAATCGTTGCGCCAAATTTTACCCACCAATTCCACCAGAATTGACTATCCTCTCTCATATTGTATTCCCGTTTTAATAAAAAACAAATTATAGTTTATTCAATACTGACATAATAACCTATATACAATAAACGATACTGTATAATACTCCAAAGGCACATCATTGTATATAAATAATTTGCATATTTGAGTTTATGTAATTTACAATAAAATCTATCACTTTTATCATTCATTACTACACACCAATAAACATGCTCTTATTTCAAAAATCAATCAGTATTTTAGATTTTTTGTATTAACAAATTTATTGTTTTTGCAAGACATAAAAAAACAGGGCGAACACACGGGTTCGCCCCTACAAAAAAACTGCACGGCATCAGGTAAACGGTAGGGGCAGACCCATGTGTCTGCCCAATTTTGAACAAAGGATCTCGCTCCCTTATTTGTCTGAACCTTGATTTGCCTGATTAACATGATTTCTTGATTTTCAGCTTAAACAACTTGTTAAACGTGTACTTACGTTAGTTCCAGATACAGGCGCAGCATATCTTTGAGTTGAATACCCTGCTCAAACAATGGTTCTTCATAATTGTCTAAAAAAAAGTCTTTTATGACTGACTCAACACGAAAACCCAGACGTTGATAAAACGCCAATTGATACCCAAATGTACCAGTGCCGAGCATGACTACCTTGATCGATTTAGCAGCTAATTGAGCGAGGGTGTATTTGATTAACTGAGTACCGATTCCTTTTTTCTGTGACTCGGGTCGAACAGCAATATTAAAGATTTCACCGATTCCAGGATGAATCTGCTTGGTAACACAAACACCAACCATTGTATTGTCAACAAATGCAGCAAAACACCATGAGTCAGATAAATACTCATTAACACGCGCTTCCGATGGATCTGCTTCTGTCAATAACTCCATGAATATTGATTTGGGACTAACTTCTCTTAATGTAACCACTACCGGGAATCCTTTGTGATCGAATAGAATATAACTTGTATTTATACCGAACTTCATTAATAACATATATACAGCAAATGATACTGTATAAGAATCTTAATAAAAGTAAGCAATGTCAAATAATTTATCTTTATTGTTCATTACCACACACTAATAAACATTGTCTTATTCCCCGGATCAATTATTATTTCAGATTTTTTGTATTAACAAATTTATTGTTTTTGTGCACATAAAAAAAAACAGGGCGAACACACGGGTTCGCCCCTACAAAATCTACACGACATACGTTATACTGTAGGGGCAGACCCATGTGTCTGCCCTCCCTATGTCTGCCCTTGTCTATGCTGTGATTATTTGTCCGAACCATGATTTGCTGGGTGGTGAGTTATTCCATAAAAATTTTCATTTGCAATCATACAAATAAACACATATATTACACAATAATCGTGTACACTGTATTCGTGTTATAATACACCGGAGGAAATATGCTAAAAAATATTACCATGAGCGCTGAAGAAGAGCTTATCAGAAAAGCCCGGGAAAAGGCAAACAAAGAGCATACTACACTGAACGCATCGTTCAGACAATGGTTGAAACAATATATTAACAGAAATACAAAAACAATAGACTTTGATACCTTTATGGAACAGCTTAACTATGCTGAACCCGGCCGTAAATTTTCCAGAGAGGAATTAAATGAACGATAAATATTTTATCGACACGAATATCTTTGTATACACCTTCGACAGTTCCGACAGGGAAAAACAAAAGCTTTCAAGAGAAATCGTGACTCAAGCCCTTGAAAACTCGACCGGTATTATCAGTTATCAGGTAATTCAGGAATTCCTGAATGTTTCAACGAAAAAATTCCAATCTCCTTTAACACCGACGGACTGTCAAAAATATTTAACCGTTATTCTTGAACCTCTCTGTGAAATATTTTCAAACATTGAATTATATCATCAGGCGTTGGATATAATGGAACGATGGCACTATTCATTCTATGACTCATTAATAATTTCTGCTGCATTAAAAGCAGATTGCAAAACTATATACTCTGAAGATCTTCAACATAATCAAAAAATTGAGCACTTAACTATCATTAATCCTTACATCCATACGCCATAACTAAACATTAATAAATTACTTCCTGCTCAGAAATTAATACACTATTTGACATTCTCCGTGTCTACAAAATTCCAGTTTTTTACAGACATAAAAAACAGGGCGAACACACGGGTTCGCCCCTACAAAAAACTGCACAATATTCGATAAACCGTAGGGGCAGACCCATGTGTCTGCCCAATTTTGAACAAAGGATCTCGCTCCCTTATTTGTCTGAACCTTGTTTTGATTGATTAACATGACTACTTGAAAAAAATATCCCGCCGCACGGCTTTGTGGTTTTCTAACCATGTCCGAACCAAGTCCCCCTTCTCCCGCTTGCGGGAGAGGGGCCGGGGGTGAGGGTTAGCTAATCACCTTCTCATTTGCCGCATCCCACTTCATGGTCTTTTGCTGACGGTATGCTTCCACACCCATCTTGATGGCAACCATGGTGGAGCAGCCGAGGTCGACGTTGCAGTACAGTTTCTCGCCGTTTCTGATCGCATTGATGAAGTTCGCTTTCATCATGGAATGATCGCCGTTCTGCCGTTCGGAATGGAGCGTGACTTCGTCATAGCCCCTGAAGTTGTCTCTGAATTCCTGCTTGTAATCGCCATTACCGGTCAGAATCGGGCTGCCGTGATGCGAAAGGTCGAGCGTCGCATACTGTGCATATATGCGGTTCGGCTGCTGCGTGTCGTTGGTCAGCACGCTTGAGAGACGGATCATATAGTCTCCCGGATATTCGACAGACATCGAGAATACATCGGGAATATCCCTGCCGTCATCTTTATATATATACAGGCCGCCGTTAGCGGTTACGCGGCGCGGATAGGCACCGTTTTCTCCGGCGATAGCGATCTGCAGCGGTGCAAGAATATGATACAGAAGGTCGGTCGCTACGCCGCCGTTATACTGGAAGTACTTGCGGAAACGGAAGAAGTGCTCGGGATTCCAGGGAATTCGCGGTGCCAGTCCCCACTTATGGCCGAGCCACATATCCCAGTCGATAAAGTCGTCTCCGGGGTAACCCGGGCCGGCGGATTCGTCGATCTTGAACCAGATATTGAAAGCGCCTCCTTTAAAATTACGGTTATAGCTGCCCTCTGCCCAGGTAACTTTACCGACTTTGCCTTCGGTGATGAGTTTATGTGCGTTCCAGTACTGATCTTCCGATGTGTATTGCGGCCCTACCTGAAATACTTTGTTGGTGCGTTTTACACAATTACGAACCTCTATGGCCTGTTCGACAGTGAGTGTCATCGGTTTTTCGCAGTACACATGTTTTCCTGCTTCCATTGCATCGATACACATCTTGGAGTGCCAGTGGTCGGGCGTTGCGATCAGAACGGCATCGATGTCTTTATTGTCTATTACTTTACGGTAATCGATGACACCTTCTCCGTTGCATATGCCGATAGCTCTGGTCAGACGGCGGCGGTATACGTCGCAGACCACAGGAACCTGCGCGTTCCACTCGGTGGCATGTTCCGTCAATTGCCTGAGGTGGCCGGTACCCATACCACCTACACCGATTACACCGAAATTGATCTTGTCGTTTGCGCCAAGTACTTTTGACGGTGTCAGACCGCCCAGCGATGCAACTCCTGCTACAGCCGCGGTTGTTTTTATAAAATTACGCCGCGAAGGTTTTCCTGAACTCATTGAATACTCCTTTCATAATGCAAAAGATATTGGCGCCGGTGGGGAAAATGTCATTGAACTCAATATCAAATTTATCCCCGAAGCGCCTGTCTATATTTGTTAAAATATTATTCAGGTATGCTTGAAGATATGCTATAAAACATCGGAATGCAAGTGTGGAATAATCGTAACAGAATTGTGGATTCAGCGCTGTATTGAATAAGCTCTTATCAATACATGAATTACAAATCGCCCGATGAGTATCATTTTATTCGATTTTGTATATTCACCGGCCTGTAGTGTGTAAGCTGTGCTTGACTCCAAACACGTGAATAGGTATAATGATGCTTAGGGATTTCTGCGTTTTTTAATAGAGCAAATCCGGTATTAATAAAAATTATTTTTGTATTATTAATTCTGATCGTTGTTAAAACTCAAAGGAGAAAAAATGGCTGAGTACCGTCACCTCGATATCGATCCCATGGAGCGAGTGAAACGTTATAAACGATTTTACGGCGGGCTCATATTTGACGCTCTCTGGTCTCTCGGGGTCAAGGAGACAATGTTGTCGCAAAAAATATATCCGCTGCGTGACGACATGATTATTGCCGGATTTGCCCTGACGGTGAAAATCCACAATCATGCCGAATCTGACGAAACAATTGCAAATCGCGGTATGGAGGGCTGGGGCGGTGGCCCGAACCAGCGTAAAATCATGAAAGCGGTAACTCCGGGCTGTGTTATTTGCGCTGAAACAGGCCCGAACAATCTGGTGGCGCAATGGGGTGAAATGAGTTGTCATCTCGCACGTAACAATGGCGCCACTGGTCTTGTTATGGCCGGAAATGTCCGTGACACCCGTATCATTCTTCAGATGGAGAATTTCCCGGTATTCACCATGGGAACAACCGCCAATGCACGGACAGGATGGAAGGTAAACGAGATTAACGAAATCATCTTTATGCCCGGCCATCTCAAACACTCGGTTCGGGTTTTCCCCGGTGACTTTATTTTCGGCGACACCGATGGCGTTCAGATTATACCGAAGGAAATGACCGATGAGGTAATGCTTATATGTGAGGAAATTCTCGATAAAGAAAAATACCAGCGCAAAGAAATCGTCGAGGGTCTTCCGGTCGAGGAGGTTTACCGGAAATACGGGAATTTATAATGATTTATACCGGATAGTAATTAAATCACGGCAATAATGAATCAACGTTCTATTTTTAAGAGACCAAAATGGATACATTTACCAATCCACTGTTTGATTATTTTCAGTCGATCACCTGGGAAGGCCCGGCAATTGTTGTGGCGCTGTTTCTGGTGGTTTTTATTATTCTCAGGCAGTATAATTTAATTTTTATCATTATCATTACGCTGTTTTTCGCGGCTCTGACAAAAAAACTCATGATAATTGACGGGAAAACCGTTGAACCTGTCATAAGTGTGTCCATGGTGATATACATTACCGGTTGCGGAGTGATTTTACTGCTTACGTTAAAGAAATACCTGAAGTTTTGAAGTATTGCTCTCAAAAAAAGTTTTAATGTAATCAAACCGTGATCTCAATACTCAAATACATAATCATAAACCATTCTTTCCGTGAGGTATATCGGATGGAACAACGCAAACAGAATCTTTTGATCCGGTCATACATTACTTTCTGCATTGTTTTTTTGTTTTTTCCCGCTTTTCTCTATACCCAGCAGCAAAAAGACACACGGCATGAAACGCTTAGGGATGCCGATCACTATGAAATCAGAATGGCTCCGGTATCGAATCTCGACGAATGGAAAGTCCGCCGTGAAGAGGTTCGTGAAACGCTGCTGCTGCGAGCAGGACTCTGGCCCGAACCGGAACGGACACCACTAAATGCCAAGGTGTTCGATGAGAGAAAAGGCGATGGTTTTACCGTATCGAAGGTTTATTTCGAGAGCCTCCCCGGTTTTTACGCGACCGGAAACCTGTACCGTCCCACAAAAGGCAAACCACCATATCCGGCAGTGGTAACACCGCACGGGCACTGGCAGTACGGACGTCTTCAGAACTCGGAAATGGGATCGATTCCCGGGCGGTGCATAGATTTTGCGCGTATGGGCTTTGTGGTCTTTAGCATCGATATGGTCGGGTATAACGATTCCTTCCAGCTTCCCCATGACCCCAGTAAAAGTCTTGCGCAGCTAAAAGCCGATAAACCACTGCCCTACGAACCGCGCCAAATGCGTGCGGATTTTCACTTCCCCGAAGCTGAACTGTATGGATTCAATCTCGGCGGTGTGCAGCTCTGGAATGGCATCAGAACCATAGATTTCCTGTGCAGCATGCCTTATGTCGATCCCGAAAGAATCGGTGTTACCGGAGCATCAGGCGGCGCGACGCAGACTATTTTCCTTATGACGGCAGATGACCGTGTCAAGGTTGCTGCCCCGGTCAACATTATCGGTGCAGCTAAACATCCGGGCTGCGGTTGCGAGAATTTACCGGGACTCTGGCTTGACACGTCGACTGTCGAAATGGCCGCCGCTTTTGCGCCGAAACCTTTGCTCTTGATGTCCGCGACCGAAGATCCCTGGACAAACAATACTCCCGACCGTGAGTATCCGATGATAAGAAAATATTATTCCCTTTACGGCGCCGAAAATATGCTGAAAAATGTCCATATAAAGGCAGCGCACAATTATAATGCCGAAACACGGGCTGCCGTGTATGACTGGTTCTGCAAACATCTGAAAAGCTCCGAACCGCCGATAAAAAATCCGGTTGCTGTGTCCAACGAACTGAAAAATCTCGGCGATCTGCGTGTTTTCCCCGATAAAATACTTCCTGAGAGTGCACTCAACGGATTTCAGATCATAGCGAACTGGGAAAAGGCATCGGAGGAAAACCTTGAAGGTTATTACCCCCAAGCCGAAAGAGATTATAAGGATTTTGTCACCATATTCCGTAACAAACTGTGCGACATACTTGCGGTCGGGATATCACCCGCGAAACATGAACCGAATGATCCGTTCAGCGGATTGAAAAAAAGTGAGATAATAACCAGGCAAGTCGGCGCCTACACGCATTATTCGGCATTTTTCGGCAACTATGGAAAGGGTGATTATTTTGAAATCGAGTCGGTTAAACCTCAGGGGCCTGTGAAAGAGTATATTCTTTTGGTATTCCCTGAAACATGGGGAGGATTGTTTCTCCGGGATACCGATAACCTGAAACCCGAGATCATCAATCTTCTTGAAAAAGGGTATCTGGTAGCCCGTATCCACGGCTATGCGTCAGGCAAACTGGCAATCCCGCAGAATACGCTTGATTCATACAATTGGTCGAATGTCTATAACAGGAACAACCGTCTTAACGGCATTCAGGATATCGCGACAGCGGTGTACTGCATATCAAACAGCCCAAATCCTGAATCGGCGGGGAAGCCTAAGCTGACTGTAATCGGATGGGGCGAATGCGGAATACCCACAGCTTTTGCGTGTGCTGCAATTGGAGGCGCCGACCGTGTTATCGTCGACATGAACGGCAGTGATCCGGGATATGACGGCGAACTGGTTAAACTGATGCCGTATGGCGCTATCAAACGTATCGGTGATTTCAGAACTGCAACTCTGCTGCTTATGCAGAACAACCTTATCCTGTGCAATGCGGGAAGCACTTTTGATAAGGACTGGTATAAAAACCGGGCAGTTAAACTTGAATTTGAAGACAATCTTAAATTTCGATCGGATGAAACATGTGATAGCATTTGTAAATTATTTTGATTGGCCAAACGGGGGAAAGAGCTCTCATCAATAGAATCATCCGGTAAAAAAGAGGATATCATGAATGAGAAAAATGAAGTCAGTCCGGAACTGAATTTTGCTAAAGCCAATATATACCAGTTTTTACGCGGAGTTGGCGGGCCTGTATGGGGTTCAGGGGCTGCTTATTACGGGCCGCTTATGGCGCTTCTGGGATTCCTCGGGGCGTCTGAATTCTACAACGGTGTCGTAAATGCATTGTTCTGGCTCGGATTTATACTTACCCAGGTACCGGCAGCATATTATTCCGAACGTCTTCGCTACAAAAAATGGGCCATGGGTTTCATTTTTATCCTTGCCGGGGCAAGTATGTTCGTTTTCGGTTTCACTCTCTTTATAACCGGCGGAACCAACCTTAAACTGATGCTCATTCTCTTTATAATCTGTTATGGTATCGCAACCATCATTTCAGGCTCGGCGACACCCCTCATATTCAGCCTTCTGTTCAAGATTATTCCTCCGAAAAAGCTGGGAAGCTGGCTCGGTGTTTTTTTTATGATGATGTCTGTCGGCGGCCTTCTCGGCGGGCCTGTGGTAAAAAAAATTCTCCAAATGGGTTATCCCGCAGCATTCGAAATTCTCTTTATGTCAACGTTTGCCTTTGCCGTAGCAATGGCTATTGCCACATGGCTCATAAATGAGCCGGAAGGAGAACTGGCACCTCAAAAAGAAAATTTCGGCGTCTACATAAAGCATATTATCTCGATCATGAAAAACGATAAAAACCTCGTACGGTTTTTTGTCGGAATGTGGATAGTTGTCGGGCATTACATCTGTGTGACATTCTACAGCAGATACGCCCTTACCGGAGGATTCGGTATAAACGAGGATCAGGCTGGATTATTTGTCAGCATGAACCTTCTCGGTTACCTCATGGCAAGCCTTGGCCCCCTGTTCATTGTCCTTTATCCGCTGAGCCTGATTACGAAGATGATTGGCGCGAAACTGCCCTTATCGGTTAACATATTCGGCGCGGGCTGGATCGCCGACCGTTTCGGGCCCAAGTATACGCTGATTACATTTCAGATCGTCGCTTTTCTTGGTGTGACTATCGCCATGATGGCACGAAATGTCTATATGTTTTATGTAGTCTGGGTTTTCGCAGGTTTCGCGCAGATTTGCAATAACATCGGCTATTCCAACATGACCCTGCTCAGTTGTCCGATTCAGGATAAATCATCCTACGTGGGACTGGTGAATTTTGCGGTATTCCCGTTTGTTGTGATTGTGCCTATGGTTGTCGGCGCGCTCATTGAGCGGAACATTCTGAACTATACGAGCACATTTATTATTTCGATGATCATGATGGTCATCGCAATTCTGTATTTTGTCTTTTTTGTCGATAATCCCCAGGGATATAAAGACATGAAAGCTCAAAAGTCAGCATAAACCATTATACTGTAATGACTTTCATCCCGGTTTGAGGGCAATGACAATTACATAACCAATAACCCAAACATGCGGTTATCCGCGGAGGGCAGGATAATGAAGTTACGGCAATATACGATCCCACTTGTGATAGTCACTGTTATTATGGTTCTGTCTCATCCGGCTTATGCACAATTCAAACGTCCCAGCGAATTTACGCCCCGTAAAGTCGTTGTCGGTACGGTCATCCACGGTTACTACGGAGTCCCATACCCCGGCCTTGACAAGCGTTTGACGGAAGTGGAAAACCTGATCGACAAGGTTGCAACCGAAAGCGAAAAAAAATACCCCGGTGAGGGTCTCGATCTGGTTGTTTTGCCCGAGGAAGTCATCACCATCGGGAAAGGACGGACTGCAAAAGACAGGTCGGTACCGCTCAGGGGGCCGGTACTCGACCGTATGGGGAAAAAAGCGCGACAGTACTCGACCTATCTGGTGGTTCCGCTCGATCTTACAGAGGAAAACGGGACAACAACAAATGCAGCGGTTCTCCTCGACCGTGGGGGGAAAGTAGTGGGTATTTACCGCAAGGTACATCTTGTCGATGCCCAGGGGAAAACGCCGCTCGAGGGAGGACACACACCGGGCACGGAATATCCGGTGTTTGACTGCGATTTCGGACGGCTTGCCGTGCAGATATGCTATGATCTCAATTTCCCCGAAGGATGGCAGACGCTTTTTGATAAGGGTGTAGAGATCATTGTGGTGCCAACCATGTCGCCCCAGACGGTCCGTCCTACTGTTTATGCATCAAACGGCCATTGTTATATAGTCACCAGTAATCACCGTAATAATGCCACTATTTTCAATCCCGGCGGCCGTATCGTTGCCCAGATAGATGATGGCGACAACGAACTGGTATCCGGCACCCTCAGACTGACCCAGAATGCGGTCCTGGTGCATCGTATCGACCTGTCCTACGCTATTGTTTCATGGTCAGCTACACTCGGTGATGGCCGTCTGTTTACGGAAAAATATGGCGACAATGTCGGGTATTCCTACTACCGTGATGAGGATTACGGCATATTCTGGTCGAACGACCCGATTTTACCTGTCAGACGTATGGTACAGGAACTCGGTCTTGTCGAAATGGATGAGCAATTGAAACGTTCAAAACAGGTACAGGATGAAGTACGGGGTGGACCCGCGAAATAGAATCGGAGGATACTACATGAGTTATATCACACGGCGTTATTTTGCGAGCAGGTCGGCAAAAGTGCTTGCCGGTTCGGTCGCTGCGGTTTCGTTGTTCGGTTCGGCGCTTCCGGTATCGGCGCAAAAGCGGAAACCCAATTTCATCATTCTGTTTGCCGATGATATGGGCTATGGCGACTGGGAGGGCGGTGGCCATCCGACTATCAGGACACCGAATCTGATGAAAATGGCGCGTGAAGGCGTTACAATATCCCAGTTTTACTCGGGCTGCGCGGTGTGTTCACCCTCACGGGCTGCACTGCTTACCGGGCGAAATTATATCAGAACGGGTGTAACGAAGGTATTCTTCCCAGGCGATGAGCGCGGTATGCCGGTCAGTGAAATAACGATTGCAGATGCGTTGAAATCCCATGGTTATACCACAGCCTGCATCGGTAAATGGCACCTCGGCGGCGAACCTGCATTCCGCCCGGATAAACAGGGATTTGATTTCTACTTTGGGCTTCTTCACAGCAACAATATGTTCGATTTCAAGTTGTACCGTAACAATGAGATTATCGAGGACCCCGTGGATCAATCGACCTTAACAAAACGATACACTGAAGAGGCTATCGGATTTATCGAACGTGAGCAGGAAAGGCCGTTTTTCCTGTATCTGCCCTACACTATGCCCCATGTGCCGGTGTATGCGTCTGAAAAATTTTTAGGTAAATCGCTTAACGGTATCTATGGCGATGCTGTCGAGGAAATCGATTGGAGCGTCAAGCAACTTATAGACTCTCTTAAAAGGCTGGGATTGAGTGAGAATACACTGGTAATGTTCACAAGCGATAACGGCCCGGCATCCTATAAGCCGGTGCCCAGAGGCACTGCTGGTATTTTCAGAGGCTGCAAGGGTGACACATGGGAAGGTGGCATGCGTGTGCCATTCATTGCATGGTGGCCGGGCACATTACCGGCTGGTACGGTTTCACATGCTGTCGGTTCCGTGGTCGACCTGTTCCCGACATGCCTTGCCGCAACTGGTATACCGCTTCCGGATGACCGGCCATATGATGGTATAGACCTTTCACCCGTTTTCGACGGCAACTCACGACCCGAAAGGACAATTTATTATTACAGGGAGGATGAGTTGTACGCTGTCCGTCACGGCAAGTGGAAACTACACTTTAAGGTATACGATTATCCGGGAGGGGACTATCATTCTGAACCCAGAAAAGTCAGGACACCGGAACAACCGTTGTTGTTCGATCTTGAAATTGATCCCTCAGAGCAGTACGAATGTGCGTCTGAAAATCCCGACGTAGTAAAAAGGTTAATAACAATTGCTGACAACTACAGCGCTGAAATCGTCCATAACAACGAAAACAGGGATTTAATCGTTTGGTTTAACAATGAATTTACGAAAAAAGATCATAAATTGACGGGTAAAAACTGAATTTGTCCTTTATGTAAACCTGCAGGGGCTCAGAATTCTGGGATCCAACCAACAAACATAAATAATAATCCGCCGGTTAATCCATTCCCCGTATTGACCTCATCCGGTAACTTTCGTACATTATGGCAAACGATATACACAGGAGAAATTATGTCAGCATTTGATAAACTTGTCGATGTAATGAAAAAGCTCCATGCGCCGGGGGGCTGCCCCTGGGACCGTGAGCAGACCCATGTAAGTCTCAAACCGTACCTGCTCGAGGAAACCTACGAAGCGCTCGAAGCCATCGATTCCGGTTCCGATGAAAAGCTTCAGGAGGAATTAGGCGATGTGCTGATGCAGGTGGTATTTCATGCCGAAATCGCAGACCGTGAGGGAAGATTCACCATAGACGATGTCATCGGGGGTATTGTGGAAAAACTCATACGGCGTCACCCGCATGTTTTCGGTGATACAACCGTGGACGGCTCCGATCAGGTGATAAAAAACTGGGAAGAAATAAAACGCCGTGAGAAACGTGAGAAAAAAGGTGGCGGATCTGTTCTCGACGGCCTCCCCAAAAGCCTGCCTGCACTTATCAAGGCACGTCGCATTCAGGAAAAGGTTTCACGGGTCGGATTCGACTGGGAGCGAACCGAGGAGGTCATGCTGAAAGTCGATGAAGAACTCAATGAACTCAAAGAAGCTAACCTGGCTCAAAACAAAGCGGCAATAGAGGAGGAACTCGGCGACCTGCTATTCGCTATCGCTAACCTTGCCAGATTCGTAAGCCTCTGCCCGGAGGATGCCCTCAGGAAAACCATCGACAAATTTCAGCGGCGGTTTCAGTATATCGAGAGTGAACTTCCCAAACGCGGCATGAAACTCGGCGAGGCTTCACTCGAGGAAATGGACAAGCTCTGGGATGAGGTAAAAAAGGAAGAACGTACGGGTATGGATACATAAAAACATCTCCATGGAGTTTGTACATGGCCAATACCAAATCTCTCGTTATAATCGGTTCCGGCCCCGGCGGATATGTAGCAGCCGTCCGGGCTGCCCAGTTAGGATTGAAGGTCACTGTTATCGAAAAAAACGGCCTTGGCGGTGTCTGCCTGCAACACGGATGCATACCGACAAAATCAATCCTACATTCGGCCCGTGTCTACAACACCGTTCGCAACGCATCTTCGTATGGTATCAACTGTTCCGAGATTGGCTTCGATTTTTACACCATAATGAAACGTAAAGATGATATGGTGGCGTTGAATGAAAAAGGTATAGCCAATTTAATCGAAAAACACAAAATAAAAATCATCCGTGGAGAGGCAAGACTTCTTTCACCGAACCGGATTGAAATTACGGCCCAAAACGGCTTAACCTCAGAAATAGATGCGGATTATATTATAATAGCGACAGGAAGCAGTTCAACAATACCATCATTTATACCTGCTGACAGAGAGAGAATATTCGACAGCGAGGGTGCGCTTTTGCTGCAATCTCTTCCCGAAAGTCTGATCATTCTTGGCGGTGGGGTTCTTGGGTGTGAGTTTGCTTCGTTCTTCAATGCGCTCGGCAGCGAGGTAACCATTGTCGAACAGCTTCAAACGATCTTACCCGGCTGGGATCAGGATATATGCCGTACCGTGGCGTCATCTTTCCGCAAGCGTGGAATTATTGTAAAAACAGGTGCCAGGGTTGTAGATGTCCAAAGTACCAATGAATCGGGAGATGTAACTGTCTCACTCGAATCGGGCGAAAAAGTTTCTGCAAAATGCTGTCTTGTCGCTTTTGGGAGAACACCTAATATCGAGAATATCGGCCTGGAAATAGCAGGTATAAAGCTGTGGAATGGAAAATTCCGGGGAATACAGGTGAATGAATTTCTGCAGACAAATGTCCCTTCGATATATGCAATCGGGGATGTAACCGGTATACGGCAGCTTGCTCATGTGGCTTCACATCAGGGGATAACAGCAGTAGAGCATATGTGCGGAAAAGCGACACCGATGATTTACGATGAAATCCCGGATTGTTATTACGGTGAACCCGAATGCGCTTCCATAGGTCTGACCGAACAGGAAGCTTTGGAATCAAAGAATGAAATCGCAAAATCAAAAATTTTCTACCGGTCGTTCGGTATCACTCATGTTCTTGGTGAAACCGATGGTTTTGTCAAAGTTATCGCCGAAAAGGAATCGGGTAAAGTACTCGGAGTTCACATTTGCGGACATGATGCTCCGGTAATGATTTCCGAAGCATCGGTTATAGTAGCAAATGGGCTTACGGTTGATGACATCGGTGAAGTGATACACCCTCATCCGACCCTGGGTGAGATACTCATGGAAGGGATACAAGCAGTCCGGGGTATGAACATTCATGGGTAAGAATCAATGCTGAATTTGTCATAAAATAAGCCAAATAGTTGAAGACACAGAAAATGACATAAATCCTATAAAATGCTGTTTATTAATAATATAGCGGAGACATTTATTGCAATTCCCCGCTATTTTTTTATTTCCGATTTTCCAAAGCTTCAGGGCATACGGTCAAGCTCCACAACAATTACGGTGTCGTTTGGGTCACGGTTACTCTCCGGCAGTTTAATCACTGTCCCCATGTTCGTCGTTTCAAATACAACAGGTGTGCCGTCGAATAACGAAACTTTTTTGATTGACGACTTTAACTCCGGCAGAGCGATAACGGAACCGGTATCAGAAAGCACATGGACATAAAGTGTATTACCTTTATGAGTTGTAACCCCCCAACTCTGCGGAGGAATAGGTCCGCCATTGGTGCCGTAAATACTTTCACCATTCTTTTCGAGCCAGTCACCGATTTCTTTGAGACGGTCGACCTGACGCTGCTCGATCTTTCCGTTCGGCATTGGACCGACATTAAGAAGCAGGTTGCCACCGCCTCCGACTGTACTTACCAAAATGTTGATACACTCCTTTAAGGATTTCATGGTATCATCAGGTTTCCATGCCCACTGTCTGCAGATTGTCATGCATGTTTCCCAAGGCCGGTTAACCTGGTAATTGCCGACACGCTGTTCGGGAGTGTCGAAATCACCTGTATAATCCTTATCGGATTCGGTACTACCCTCCATTCCCCTGCGGCCTTTGTCGACTCGGTTGTTGATGATAATCCCCGGCTGCAAACTGCGGATATACTTGTATAGATCCAGCCCACGATCATGTGTCCAGGGTTCTTCCCACTCACCGTCAAACCACATAACCCCGAGCGGCCCGTAATTGGTGATCAACTCTCGCAGATGAGTCTTCATGTACGTTACATACCTGTCCATATCAGGTTTTTGCCCTGCCGGTAACTTGTAGCCGGGACCGCCGCGTGACGAAATATTATAATCCGGCTGATACCAGTCGAGGATGGAATAATAGGTGCAGAATGTAATGCCACTCTGTTTACAAGCTTCCGAAAGCTCTTTTATCACATCTCGTTTGAATGGTGTCGACAAAATATTGTAGGATGTGGTCTTTGTATTCCACAGGCAGAATCCGTCATGGTGTTTCGAAGTGATTACAACGTATTTCATTCCGGCGGCTTTTGCAACATTTACCCATTCGACAGCGTTAAATTCTGTCAGATTAAACTGCTTGTACAGATTGTCGTATTCCTCAACAGACACTTGTTGACCCCGCGACCAACCTATCTCGGTTCCTTTCAGACTGACAGGCCCCCAGTGGATAAACAAACCGAATTTCGCGTCCTTCCACCACTGCATTTCCTCAGGAGTTGTTTGTATCGAAGATTGTGCACTTGCATGTAGTGGTAAAAGGATACACAAACAAATGGTAATAATAACACCTTTAAAAATCTTATTTTTTACTTTCATGGATTACTCCATATGTTGAGGAAAACTATAAAATGTTTGTTTAATTACACCTTTATTTCTTCGTGGTAAATTTATTTTGTACTTAATTTTTACCCGTACAGCGGGCCAAGTTTCTCACAGACCCTGAAATCATCGCCTCCGTAACGGTCCCACATAGTCGGCCTGAAGATATCTTTACTATCAACATTATGCATGTCCACCGGAATACGAAGCATGGAGTTCAGGGTAATCATATCTGCGGCGATGAGGCCGAATGAGTTGCCGTCATGGTTCGGGCCGATTTTCGACATATACTCGAAAGAGGACATTCCGCGTGGCGCCCAGAACGTTTCGGGCCAGGTCGGATCGGTACGTTTACTTACATGGTCGGCCACTTTGTCAGGTAGATCCACAGTTTTGCCCTCCACAACCGAGAAGGTTAGCTGTTCACCTACTACATTATAACGATAAGCTGTCATGGGAATTCCACCCGGTGTCCTGTAATGGCTCGAAAGTCCGTCACCAAGAAAATATTCAAGGCTGGCGGCTATATAACCTGTTCCTTTGATTGCCGAATCGATAAGTTTCTGCTGAAGTTTCTTATCGGAACGGAAAGCTTCTGCAACTTCCAAAATATCGATACCCTTTTTTCCTGCTACCAGCTTGATTACATCCAGCGCATAATCGAGTGCCCCGGCGCCTGAATTTCGTTTGTCAATGAAACCACCCGGTGCAATTGAACTGATATTGACTTTAGTCGCTTTTTTAATGCTTTCGGCAGTCCAGTTCGTACGGATATCGGCAAAAAGCTGCGGCAGACCGGTAAGAAGATACGCCACAAGCATTCCGATGGCGTTTTTGCTGTCATTTTCCGTCGCGACGATGAATGGCGGACGGTATCCGTTCCAGTCGAACGAACTATTCAGCACAGATTCTGTAAGGTCAAAATTCGGGTAGAGATCAGTCCATGCACGTTGCCCCTGTGTTCCCGATGCTATGGCATTATATCCCTGAGCATGTTCCACATCGGCTTTGAATCCCTGGCGTTTACCGATTTTCGGGTCGGCAAGTTTCGGATTTCCTATCATCATATCGCGAACTATCAAAGTCATTTTAAGACATTCGCGGAGAAGATCATCCGGCGGAAGCGGTCTTGTTCCGGCGCCAAAATCAAAGGTAAACTTCTCTTTCATGAACCTGAATGCACGGTCGAGTTCGTCATGGTCGTAAAATCCACGATCCATTCGTCCTTTAATGGCAACCATATCAACCGATACAGTACCCATCCCAAGGCTTTTAAGGAAGATATTTCGGCGGACATCGGAACCGATTATTCCCATTGACACACTTCCGAGAGAAAGGTAATTCTTTCCCCTCATTTCACCAACGGAAGCAGCAGCCCGTGCAAAACGTAAAATTCGCTCGGCTACATATGGAGCCAAATCGTTGTCTTCAGTCTCGAGATCGGGATTATAAATCGAAAAAATCGGCCGTTCCTTCTCATCCATAGCCGCACAGAACGCTTTGAGCCAGACTGCTCCGGGCCGGTCTGTCTGATTGAGGCCGTACGCAGCCTGCTGCCACTCGCTGCTGCCGATTCCCTGCGCAGCCGACATAAGTTCATCGCTGTAAGCCCATGAGCGGCTTACCCATATATTGGCGCAGACACCTTCCTTTGCATAGTATTCCTGGGCAATCGCACCGGTTCGCGCTCCATAAACGATTTCCGGTGCAGTAATAACCCGCACCGGTGTCCCGTCGGGGAGTTTCACCTTGCTGCTGATCAATCTGTATACCCTTTCAACCATACACCAGGTCTTTTCAGTATTACTTTCATATGCTCCGGTTCTGCCATCCGCGACCGGTGTTATGGCAATCGTAGGAACAGGGCCGACAAGACTTCTCGGAGTCTCTGTAAATGACCGTATGGATGAAGAAAACGTTTTGAAATCGGGCAAAGTACTGCTTGTTTTCATGATGGATACTCCTTATAAAATTCTAATAACAGCGAACTCAGTCTAAAATATTTTCTTTGTGTCTTTATAACTTTGTGGTAATTATTCAATTTTTTTATTTCATGTCAATAGCTTCCTGCGCGGCATCTTTATATGCTCGTTTTAATCTGCCGGGACCGAGCTTTACCCCACCCCAGTATCGGGTAACCGTCACCAGTATATTGGTAATATCCCGTCCCCTAAGTATATTGAGAATCGGGAAACCGCCGGTACCACGGGGTTCGCCGTCATCAGACATACCCTCTGAAACAGGATTACCCGCAATACGGAACGCAAAGACGACATGACGTGCTTTTCTGTCGCTTTGTTTAATATCTTTCACTATCGACCGTGCAGTCTGTTCGTCCGATACCTCTATAACTGATCCGACAAAGGTTGATTTCATTACTTTGATGCGCGGCCCGCTTTTTATATCATATTGTAATTCCACACAAACCTTTTTACGTCGTTTTATTACTGGTTTAGTTTTCGGATTTCTTTGAGTTTTGATACAAAGTCTTCAGGCTTTTCAGGAGTTACGACAACCGTGTGACCGGAAAATCTCAAAATCACCGATCTTTTTTGATCTGTTGCAAAAGCACGGTATGGACCGAGTTTTTTGTTACGGAACGATCCTGCATAACAGAACAAACCACCGTTACCGAAGGTACGGATGGAATTTGCCATCGCCCGCGGGTCCGCTTCAACGGATTCAAGACCGTTCAGATCAACCTTTGAACTCCAGCCAGGTCGCAATACAACCAGAGTATCACCTGTAATAACATAACCCCGGATGATGAAAAAGATGGCAACGATCAGCATAGCAAGAGGCATTATAATCATGCTGAGATTCCAGACAAGATAATACCTCGGTCCGGTGAACAATCCGATGAGCGAGATACCGACAAGGATAAATATGGCAAAACCTGTCATCATCCTGAGTGGTGTACCCCAGGGTGCACCAAATGTATAACCTGCTTCCATATTTCCTCACTTTCATTGAAACAGCAATAATCTTAAAAATAATCGCTCGATATAAGGAAGTAATTTTAATATTCGCTTTCAAGGAAAATTTATAAAATGGTGTTTCAATACTGCAATATTATTCTGTAAATTGAGCCAGAATTTCTATCGCTTCTTCAGCTTTTGGGGAAGGCACAAACAGATAGTCATGAAAATAGGCAGATACCGGGTTGACACTGATACCATGTTCGGCAAGTTTACCGGTAACCGCCGCAAGAAAACCCACAGCATCGAGCGAGGAATGTACAGTCAGCACAATCATACGGGAAATATAATTATAAGATATTCCAAACTGTTCTGCCTGTTCACGAGACAGAACCACTGAAACACCCTCGTTCTCACGGAACACACTGACAGGCTTAACAGGTAATCTATCGGCCTGATTCTGAGATAATGTACAAAACACAAATTCACCGTCATGCAATACCGGATTCATGGATTTAAGAAGATAGTTGAGGTCAGACTCAGATGACATGAGGAATATTTCCAAAGTTTTTAAGGAAAGAATATGTTGCTTTCGGTATAAATTTTAATAACTTGAACTGGAGATTTATATTTTCCCGAGCATTTCACTGACTTTTCGGGATAAGTCATTTAAAGTGAACGGCTTATGAATGAAGTATACCCCTTTTTCAAGTACGCCATGATGTACTATGACATCTGATGTATAACCGGACATAAACAACACTCTGATTCCCGGTCTCAATGCTTCTATTTTATCACGTAATTCCGCACCACTCAATCCCGGCATTACCACATCGGTAATCAACAGGTCAATGGAGATATCCTTCTTTTTACATAAAACCAGAGCTTTTTCAGGGTTTTCCGCAGCCAGAACTTTATAGCCGATCGATTTCAACATCGTTTTAGCCACTCGACGTACCATATCGTCGTCTTCCACCAGCAAAATCGTACCTGTCCCGTAAACAATACTGATTTCATCGGATGTTTCGGCTAATTCGGCATCTTTTTCTAAGATTCCCGGGATGTATATTTTAAACGTTGTACCTTGTCCCGGTTCACTATAAATGTTAATGAATCCGTTATTTTGTTTAATAATGCCATAAACGGTGGCCAAACCGAGACCGGTACCTTTTCCGACTTCTTTAGTTGTGAAAAATGGTTCAAAAATATACGACATGGTTTCTTTGTCCATACCAATTCCATCATCGCTTACTGTAAGAACAACATAATATCCGCATTTAAATTCGGGGTGATCATGGCAATAGTCCTCATCAAGATGGATATTAGTAGTTTCAATTGTCAGTTTGCCACCGTTGGGCATTGCATCACGAGCGTTAACGGACAAATTAATAAGGATTTGTTCGATCTGAGAGGGATCAAACTTTATTTTCCAGAGTTCTTTGCCGGAAATGAACCGTAAATCAATATCTTCCCCAATTAACCTGGATAATGTCTTTCTTGTTGTATTGATCAGTGTGTTCAGATCCAGAACGGTGGGAGTTATTATCTGCTTTCTGGAAAAAGCGAGGAGTTGGCTGGTAATGTCTTTTGAGTGAATTGCCGCATTTTCTATTTCCAATACATCTTTCATCAGCGGATCCTCGGCCGATAAATGTAATTTTATCATTTCCGTATAGCCTATAATCACACTGAGCATATTATTAAAATCATGAGCCACACCTCCGGCAAGACGGCCAATGGACTCCATTTTCTGAGCCTGAATAAGTTGGGATTCCAGCTTTTCTTTTTCCTCCTCAGCACATTTACGTTCAGTTATGTCGCGGACATATGCGATACGAGCTACATTTTCATCTATTTCAATGTGGTTTGAAGTTATCTCAACCGGAAACAAAGTACCATCTTTTCGACGATGTTTCGTTTCAAAGACTCGTTTTCCAATTTTTTTCACGTCTTCCCATTGAATTTGCCATTTTTCTTTAGGAAAATGAGGATCGATATCCCAGAGATATAATTGTAATAACTCATCTCGTGAGTAACCAAGTGAACGGCAAGCCTGTTCATTTACATAAGTGATACCACCTTCACGCGTCATCCAAAATACTGCCTCCGAAGCTTTGTCGATTGATAGTTGAAAACGCTTGACCTTTTCTTCTGCTTCTTTACGTTTAGTTATATCCGTATGCGTTCCCAGCATTCGCAGAGGGTTGCCATCGGCATCCCAGGCAACGATTTTCCCTATAGAAAGAATCCATAACCAGCCGCCAGTTTTTGTTTTCTGTCGGAACTCAACTTCATATTCAGGAATGTCACCCCGAATGTAAGCTTTAAAAACTTCCACAATATTGTCACGATCATTGGGATGCAGCGATTCAACCCAGCTATTGAATGTTAGCTTGAACTTCACCGGATCATAGCCCAGCATTGAGGCGTATTCGGGACTGACTTTCGTTTCACCGGTCTGGATATTTAAATCATAAAGCCCCTGATTAGCCGCCATAAGAGCAAGCCTGAGTCGTTCTTCGCTTTCCCGCAGGTCACGAAGGGTTAATAAACCGGTCAGCGCATCTGAAATCTGCCGTCCTATCTCACAAAAAAGACTCTTTTCCTCCTGTGTCCACTCACGGAGATATGAACACTGATGTAATCCCAATATCCAGGGTCTGCCAGATTTTGGATACAAAGTAGTCAACAACTGAGATTGTATTTTAAACCGCTTTCTATCTTCCTCTGCAACAGGAAGTTGACCTTTGAGCCCGAATTCAACAGGTCCATCAGCTTCCAATACAATATGAATTATTTTTCTTATTTCCTTATTGAAAGGAATTTCGATTCCCATCGCCCTCGCTCCGGGATATTCCTCCACAGTGCGTTCCATGGGTACCTGCCATGACTGAGCATCAGGATCACAGGGATATAAAAGAAATGCACGGTCGCAGCTGAATATTGTTAAAAGAGCGTCGAGAGCGTCGCTCATCATCTGACTAAGTTCGGAAGTCCTCCGGGTAGCCTGGTCGATATGTTCCAGGCTTTCGAGGAACCGTATATGTGCTATACGCTCTTCTTCCGCTTTTTTCCGTTCGGTTACGTCACGACAAAAAGCAACATGAAACTCGATATCGCCAATCCAGATGTGTTTTGAAAACACTTCAACAGGGAATTCTCTTCCATTTTTGCGGCGTTGTATAGTCTGTATGTGCTGATGACCTAACTGTCCCTTTCGATAAGAAGTCCATTCCTCATCAAATCTGTCTTTTGGGAAATAAGGATCGATATCCCAGAGATACAGGTGCATCAGTTCTTCCCGTGTATAACCAAGCGTTTGACAGGCCTGCTCGTTTACGTATGAAAACATACCTTCGGCATTGATGAATAATACCATGTCGGATGCTTTGTCTATTGAGAACTTGAACATCTGAAGCACTTCATCCGCATACTTGCGGTCAGTAATATCTTCGATGGCCAGAAGGATTAATGGAGAGCCACCCGAATTTGTTTTCAAACAACTGCCATTTACGAGCATTGTTCGTTTGCCGAGATGTTCAAACTCATGTTCAATTTTATGGCCTTCAAATGAAGTATGTGAAGAAAGAATCCGGTCAATTTTATCCCGAAGCTTCGGAATATCCCATTGCCGGTCGTTGAGGTCGTACAGTAAACTTCCTACCGCATGCTCCGGTAACAGTTGAAACTCGCTGTAAAAAGCGTTACTGGCACTGATGACACGTAAATCGCTGTCCAGCACTACCAAAGGTTCCCGAATCGTATCGACAAAACCGGCAACTGATAACAATTCTTTTTCCGGTGTTACTGTATCGTCTTTTTTATCCATTATATCAAAATACTCTTTGTTGTATATTTATTTATGAATTAAATTAATCAAAATCAGAATTGATAAATATATATAACGCTTATGAACTAATCCGGAAACGAAATAAAGTGACGAATAAAACATAAATAAATTCAAACAGTGCTTATAGCAAGAATTTTTTATGTTTCGGAAACATTATAAATGACTTTTTAAATAGGGTAAACTAAGCTGTTTTGCCGGTCAGATAATGTAAGTGAATCATGAGGTGAAATTACCAGATTCTTTTGACAGTATATGCATCGAATATACTATCTGAACTTAATATCGGTATATCTTTTTCGATAGACTGTGCAATTATAAGCCTGTCAAAAGGGTCACGATGGAAAAATGGTAACGTTTCAATCTTTATTACATCCTGCAAATCA
The DNA here is from genome assembly GCA_016927495.1 of Candidatus Latescibacterota bacterium. Classification (GTDB taxonomy): domain Bacteria; phylum Latescibacterota; class Latescibacteria; order Latescibacterales; family Latescibacteraceae; genus JAFGMP01. Next base: position 27,151 of record JAFGMP010000018.1, read on the forward strand.
ATCATTAGTATTTCGATATTGCTACCTTTAATATATTTATCAATAAACTTATCGAGAGGTTGGTCAATAAATATTTTTCCTAAGCTTATTTTTATAGCCATTTCCCATATACAAGCAAGACTGAAAAAGATTTCATTTTCAGAATTCAAATATATTTGCTTTACAATATCACTAAGTTTTTTATCTTCTGTGATTATCCACAGTAATACATGCGTATCTATTAAATACTTCATTGTATATAATCCACAAAGTCTTCAATCGGTGCATCGAAATCGCTCGATATTTTTATTTTCCCCTTGGCAGCACCTAAAATTCGTTTTGGTTTTGGTTTATTGATCGATATTATTTTTGCAATCGGTTTATTGCTTTTTGCAATAACTATTTCCTCACCATCAATGACTTTTTTGATCAATTTGGAAAAATGTGTTTTTGCTTCATGAATATTAACTTGCAACATTTATTACCTCCAAAGTTAGTCTACTATTTAGTCATAATATAAATAATTATAGAAAAAGTCAATATTTATTGTGCTATTGATAGGTTGGTTGACTGTTTTTTATAAACGAATATATTCACCAGCTATCTCGTTTTCTCGCATAATACCGTCTCCTCATCTCCAGTATCGTCCATACGATTCCCACAACAAAGCCCGCAACATGGGTAATCCAGGCTACACCGCCATGCCCTGCGGAATCGGCTGAGGTTGCAACACTCGTCATACTTGCGCTGAGTTGCACAACGAACCAGAATCCGAGCATAATAAATGCCGGCAAGGGGATTATCCTGATGAAAATAAACAGTATGACAAGGCAATAAATCCGCGAAAAAGGGAAACGAAGAAAATAAACTCCGAGAACACCGGCAATTGCACCCGATGCTCCGACAAGCGGTATGGTGCCTGAGGGAAATGCCGCAGCAAATGCAAGGGAAGCGAGTATACCTGCTGACAGGTAAAACAGAAGGAACCGTACGCGCCCGAAATCATCCTCTACGTTACGGCCAAACACCCAGAGGTATAGCATGTTTGCAGCAAGATGCAAAAAACCGCCGTGGGAAAACATACTGCTGATTACTGTCAGCGATGTAGGTATTCTCCCCGGGACATCGGCCCAGCCGGGATGAAAAATGTCGTATGGGATCATACCGTAGAGCATAACCGACCGTGTAACCGAACCCTCTCCCGTCATTTGCACGACAAAAACAACGGTATTGGCAATTATAAGAAGCAATGTTACAAACGGAAATCGCGACAAGGGTCTGTCGCTGTAAAGAGGGAACATATCAGGTCGATCCTCCGGTTATGGTGAATCGGTAATTGCACCGTAAAATTCGGTTCTGCGACATTCAAACAGATCGTTGAATCTATTGATATGTTTGTCGCTGGCAACCGTCGGATCGATATCGACCACTGCTATATGGTCGCCTTCTCCGGGTGCACTGGCAAGTACCGAACCATCGGGCGCTGTTATCTGGCTTGCTCCTGTGAAGGTGAAGGATCTGTCGCCAAAAGATTCTGTGCCGTAACGATTGGCCGTTATTGCAAAGACTCTGTTTTCGAGGCATCTGATTACCATGGCACGCTGTCCCCACGGGAGAATGAAATTCACGGGATGACAGATTATCTGAGCGCCCTGTAAAGCCAGAACACGGATCGATTCCGGGAAAAACCAGTCGAAACAGACTATTATGCCCAATTTTACTCCATTGAAATCATACACCTGAAAGGGAATATCACCCGGCTTAAAAAAAAGGTTTTCGGCACCGAACAGATGATTTTTACGGTATAGTTCACGGCTGCCGTCTGGCCTGAGCAGCGCCGCCGAATTGAAAATGCTGTCTCCTGAAGATTCGGCAAATCCCACAACAAGCCCGCAGGACTTTTCACGAGCTAATTTCTGCAGTGAATCGAGGGTCGGTGATGAATCGAACGGTTCGGCCATACCGGCTAATTCTTCCTTTGCCGAAAACGTGTATCCGGTGTTAGCGAGTTCCGGAAGAATAAGCAGTTCCGCATCAGCTTTTTTTATGAGATGTTTCATTGTTCCAAGATTTGCTTCGATATTCTTTAATTCAGGTTTAAATTGGATATAACCCGCTTTCATAATAAAATCCTTCGCGATGCAATTATGTTAAAATAATAGCTGACAGTTCATTATAACAAAAATTCATAACTATTCCAAAATAATCGTATAATTCTAACCACATCACAATACCGACGATAAAAAAGGCGAGTTATGATAAAAACCCGCCTTATAACATCATGTTACCCAATTCATATCACTTATGGGAAATTGCCTCCACAGGGCAACCTTCTTCAGCACTGAGTGCACAGTCTTCATATTCCGGAGGAACGGGGTCAGCGATAACCTCGGCACAATCCTCCCCCATTTCAAATACATCGGGACATTCATCCACACAAAGCCCACAGGCTGTACACAGTGTCGGGTCGACAGATACTCTCATCGTATTCTCCTTGCAACGCGGTGAATTGTGAAACATAAATTTCGTTACAATTACTTATCAAATATTTCTTTTACAACTGACACAATTCCTTCGGCATCCAAACGATATTTCTTGTAAAGATCCTGATACGTGCCTGACTCTCCAAATGCATCTTTCAGACCGTGACGGTTAAGCTTACCCGCACCTGATTCGGCCAGAACTTCGGCCACAGCGCTTCCCAGCCCGCCGATAGTGTTATGATCCTCAACCGTAATGACGTGACCTGTTAATTTTGCATATTTATTGATTGCTTCGACATCGATGGGTTTTATCGTATGAATATTTACCACACCGGCAGAAATCCCTTGTTTTTTTAGTAACCCGGCAGCATCAACCGCATGATATACCGGCCCTCCCGTTGCCATAATAGTAATATCCGAACCCGGTACAAGTTCGACTGCTTTGCCTATCTTGAAAGTATAGTCCGGCCCATTTACGTCTTTTACATTCTGACGGGTCAGCCGAATATAGCTCGGAACATCGTTTTCCGCCATCCAGGTAACCGCCTGACGAGTTTCGATATCGTCCGCAGGTTGAATTACCGTCATATGGGGAAGCCCACGCATCAGGCCTAAATCTTCGAGACCCATTTGGGAGTTACCGTCCTCTCCGATTCCGATACCGGCGTGAGTGCCCACGATACGGACCGGAGCTTCCGAGTAAGCGACCGATATTCTGATGGTATCATAACGCCCGGTAACAAAACAGGCGAATGAGCAGATAAACGGTTTTTTTCCTGCCAGTGCAAGGCCCGATCCAACTCCTATCATATTAGCCTCGGAAATGCCCATTTCAAAAAAACGGCCGGGATATTTGTCGGCAAACATCTTCGACATGGTAGATTTTGAAAGGTCGGCGTCGAGAACAACTATGTTCTCGTCTTTGCCGCCAAGCTCAAGGAGAACCTGGCCGAATGATTTTCTCGTAGCTGTCGTTGCCATTATACTAAATCTCCTCTATATTTAAGCGCCCAGTTCTTTAAGCGCCTGTTCAGCTTCTTCCTTGTTCGGGGCTACCCCGTGCCAGTCAATAAGACCTTCCATAAAGGAAACGCCTTTACCCTTAACCGTATCGGCTAATATAAACGTCGGTTTACCTTTTATCGAAGCAGCTTCTTCAAATGCCCGGATTAACTCATCTATATCATGGCCGTCAACTTTAATCACATGCCATCCGAATGCTTTCCATTTATCGGCAATCGGTTCCAAAGGCATGACATCTTTCACAAATCCGTCAATCTGTCCTTTATTATAATCCAGAATACATACGAGATTGTCAAGTTTGAATTTCGGTGCGGAAAGCGCGGCCTCCCAAATCTGGCCCTCCTGGCTTTCACCGTCACCGATCACACAGTACACCCTGTATGCATCGTTATCCAGTTTGGAAGCAAGTGCATAACCGATTGCTATGCTCAGACCCTGACCTAAGGAACCGGTAGATGCTTCAAGGCCGGGGAGCCTGACACGGTCGGGGTGTCCCTGGAACCGGGAATTGACCGTCCTGAGCGAGAGCAGGTCTTCACGGGGCCAGTAGTCGAGGTTTGCCATAACAGCATATAATCCGGGGATACCATGCCCCTTTGAAAGTACAAATCGGTCACGGTCTTTCATATTGATATTATCATTATCATGTTTCATTACATGGCCATACAAAGCAACAAGTATTTCTATTTCGGAAAGTGAGCCGCCGGGATGGCCACTTTTTGCCGCCTCGAGCATCTTGATAACATCTATCCTCGATTGACGGGCCAGTTCCCTGAGGTACTCGATATCATAGCACTGAGCCACGATTTGCCTCCTTTAAATAATAAACGTTAGATATACATTATCCGATTTTCCTGAATATACAAAAAGTAATACTGAAATAAAATTAAAAAATAATTCTAAATACGTTTGAAATGTCATTATGTCGCCATAAATCCGAATATAATTAAGTTGCCGCAACTCTCCGAAAGACATCATTTTGAAACGTTGAAAGCATGTTGAAACCTCAGTTGTAAGACAACTCTGATTTAATATCAGGTGCATTAAATAAATTCAAAGGTTTAGTGCAAATCAAAAAAAATTCATGTTATATTATCTAAACGGCGACACAACTCCAATACGTCATAAACATATAAATAAACAGGGATTCCGGCCTGATGTCTTCATAAAAAAGACCGCTTTAACAAGAACTGTTTTTCAGGAATATCGGTAGTGGCATTATTCAAATTTATAAAAAAACCTTATGGGACGGTTAAGTTACGGCATATGTGGAAAAGTCAGATTTGTTATATATGCAAAAAATATGGTTATTATTAAACATGTAACAATATAAAGCGACAATATGTGACGTTATAATTTCGTTATATTTATAGTGTAAAATAAAATATCAATCCTGCATAATGAGTTAATAAAAATGAGTTGATCTTTTTTCGCTCATTGATTTTCTTGATGAATCACCCGTATCATAATTAGTATCAGGAATATATGTAAAACTATATTTGTTTTAAGATTCAGCAGGCAAATAAAAAATCGATATATTTGTTCTATCATACCATTCATGTAAAATAATTTTGTATATAAACAGGAGATATACAATGCTGGAAAAACTTTTCAAACTGAAAGAAAACGGCACCACAGTACAAACCGAAATCATAGCAGGTGCAACAACATTTCTCTCGATGGCTTATATCATATTTTTTCAGCCGGCTCTATTGTCTCAGGCCGGAATGGATTTCGGCTCGGTAATGATGGCAACCTGCATCGCATCGGCTATCGCATGTCTGGTTATGGCATTTCTTGCAAATTACCCTATTGCACTCGCTCCCGGTATGGGAGAAAACTTTTACTTTGTTTTCACCGTAGTCATCGGTATGGGAATCGCCTGGGAAAAAGCGCTGGGGGCTGTATTTATATCCGGTGTGCTGTTTATGGTTCTGACATTATTCAGGATTCGGGAAATGATTATCGATTCCATTCCCTCAAGTTTGAAAAACGCTATTCCGGCGGCAATCGGGCTTTTCATTACTTTTATCGGCCTCACCTATGCAGGTATCGTCATCAAAGATCCCGGCGGCGGTATCGCAGTTACCGGTGATTTCCATGCGGCGCCAACACTTCTTTCGCTGGCAGGACTTCTGATAATTCTCTTATTAATGATCAGGGAAATCAAAGGATCCATGCTTATCGGTATGCTTATAACGGCAATACTCGGTATTTTTGTCGGCGTTGTGGAGTTTAAAGGAGTTGTTTCTGCACCACCGTCGCTTTCACCGACTTTCCTGAAACTCGATATCTCTGGAGTGTTCGATGTTGGCTTTATCTCTGTTCTGGCAATATTCCTGCTCATGGATATGTTTGATACCATCGGTACATTGATCGGTGTCGGACAGGCAACAGGACTAATGGAAGACGGTAAATTACCCCGTGCCCAACAGGCCCTGTTTGCCGATGCGGTGGGAACCGCAACCGGAGCGCTTTTCGGAACCTCGACGGTGACCTCCTACATAGAAAGCACCACCGGAGTCCGGGCGGGAGGACGAACCGGCCTTACCGCAGTGGTTGTCGCAGCGCTTATGCTGCTCGCAACATTCTTCAGCCCGCTTGTTTCCATGATCGGCGGCGGAACACCGATTTTAGATGCGGAAGGCAATCTGCTCTACACGCTCTATCCGGTCATTGCCCCGGTTCTGATTCTGGTAGGTTCATTCATGGCAAAATCCATCAGCAACTGTGATTTTGACGACCTTACCGAAGCGATTCCGGCATTCCTCACCATCGCAGTCATGGCGTTTACTTTCAGTATATCGAACGGGCTTGCTGCCGGATTCATCCTGTATCCTGTTCTTAAACTCCTGTCGGGCAGGGCAAAGGAAGTTTCATGGCTGATGTATGTGCTGTGCGGGCTGCTTATTGCAAAGTATGTGTTTATAGGGTGAGAAATTATAGAATTCTTATCGGCAAGTTTAGCACTGTTCTCACTTTGAAACCATCCCCAAATGATAGCAGCTACTAATCCAATTATAGGTGTAAACCAGTCCAAAGAAATCACTCGTCCATGTGCCAATTCTGCAGCATAAGCAATGGCAGCATTAATATCTTCTTTACCGAGCGATGGATAACTTTCCAAAATTTCTTCAACAGAAACACCATTGGCCAAATTATCTAAAATAACCGAAACCATAATTCTTGTATCTTTAATACAAGCTTTACCGTGGTATATCGATGGTTCTATTGTAATCCGCTCACGCCAATTCATAACGTTGACCCCATTTTACCCTATTGAAAAGCCCCGAGTGAACAAGGCTTTTCCGGAAAAGAAGCGCAGCATGTCTGAACCGCCTAAGCCATGGCTTAGGCGGTGAGTTCTGCGGTTCCCGGAAAAACGAAGTAAACGAGGACTCAGGCTTTTCATGAAGGCGCGCTTTCTTTTATTACTTTTCTTTGCAGCGAAACAAAGAAAAGTAATAAGGTAAGTGATGAAACAACACCACATTTGCTGCCTGCGGGGGCAGACACGCGGGTTTGCCCGTTATTTATATCCAATGAGATTGCTTCGTCATTCTATTCTTCGCAATGATAATCAAATCGAAAAAAAAATCTTAATAGAAGCATTCCGTACAATTTTTTACGGATACTCCACCTCCGCCCACCATTTCGGATTAATATGTTTAAACAGGCTGTCACGTTCCGAAATCTCTTTTACCGATTCCCGTTCTTCTCTGGAAAGCGCTTTGCCTTCCGCCGCTCTATTGAGCAAATCGAGAACTTTCAGGAAGTCCGAATGGTGGTTGGAGAAACGCATTTCCGCATAATCACGCGCCGACCAGGTGCTTATCAGAAACTGCCAGTCAGAGCTTTCGAGAAGCACCAGTTCACGGGCAAGCAGCCTGAGAAGAGACGGTACCGGTTCGTCGTGACGATCTCCGTATTTACGGGCAGCTTCCTGCATAAGCCGTTCGTCATTATAGATGTGCTTCCATGTCCATTTCGTCCAGTCATTGAGCCATATCCAGTGAAATCCGCCTTTACCCCATGATCCTTCGGGAAGAGATACCACCTCGACAGCAGGATTTTCATCCCGGTATTCGCCCATGGTTGCCGCTTCGATTTCAGGGTCATTGGCGACTTCTTTCAGGACATAATAGAGCCAGCGCGGCCCCTCGAACCACCAGTGGCCGAACAGTTCCGCATCGAACGGAGCGCATATTATCGGTGGATGGCCGTCTGAGTTGCCTTCACCATTGGATATATCACGGACGAGGTTTTTAAAATGATAGGCGTTCTCACGGATTCTTGCCTCAACCATTTCAGGTTCATACACATGTTTATCCGCAAGGTCCGCTTTTGAGGAGGTTACCCGCCAATAGCGGTGGCCACCCGGAAAATGCTTTTTGTGAAAGTCAAGGTAAGCGCCGTCACCGGGATAACCATGCTCTCCGCTCCAGACCTGCAGGCCGGTATCGGGGTCACGGGTAAATATTGTCACCGGCGCTTTTCCCTCAACGCTCGCGGCATAATACAGCTTGTGGGAAGATTTGGCGCTGTCCTCGTCGAGAGGTTTGTACTGGCTTTCGAAGTTTTTCCATAACTGTTTCAGGGAACTGAAACGGTCAAGATATACACCGATTGCTTTTCCGCCTTTCAGAAGATGCGTATCGATGATAAAATATTCGATACCGTTTTCGCTGAGGAACTCCTCGACTCCTTTGCGCTTTCTGGGACCACCAAAACCTTCTATAGGCGGAGTCCAGTCATACGAGGGACGGTATGCGCATTCAGGCAGCCATATGCCCCGTGGTTTACGACCGAAATGTCTGATATAAGTGTCCACACCAAGTTTGACCTGTGCCTGGACTGCCGAGTCTTCGCCCAAAAGCGGAAGATAACCGTGTGTGGCGGCACAGGTTATAATCTCTATGTGCCCCTGATCCTGGAGACGTTTGAATGCTGCCGGAATGTTTCTACCGAGTGAATCAATAAAATACGTCCTGATATCACCGTAAAATGTTTCCCACATGCGGGCTACATCATGACGGGCGTTATCCCCTATACGGAAAAATTCTCCGGCATCATGTTGAGCGGCTTCGATTTTCTGGTCGAGATATATCGCGAATTCATCCTTGAAAACCTGATCGCCAAGCATCTCCGAGAGAACAGGTGTAAGACCGACCGTTATTTTCGGCGATATACCCTCGGATATGAGCTTGTCAAACATTTGCAGAAGAGGCAGATATGTTTCGGCAGCCGCCTCATTAATCCAGTCCATTCCATGTGGCCATCTTCCGTGGGAGATAACATACGGCAGGTGACTGTGAAGTACAAATACAAGTTTTCCCATTGCCATTATTCGACCTCCATGATTATCTCTACATTGATTTTTCTATCCTTTTCGGCGCTTATATTCCAAATCGGCATTATACAGGTGCTCTGATAATTGTGCTCAACGCCTCCCTCGGATTGAGACACCGTTTCAACCGGCATTCGCCACAATATCGCCGGCTGTGAAAAGTGTATTTTTACAGTAAGCGGCATCCATTCCAATGTCATACACACTGAACTGACATCAGCCTCAACACCTTTTGAAGCCAGAAACGTTTCTTTCAGGGTTCGATCGGGAATCTCAAAGGATGAATCAGTCGATCGTCCGCTTTGTAATCCGAAATTCATTTCCACTCCGAATAGAACATTTTCCGTATCACCCTTCAGTAGAACCGTATATTCGGCTTTCAACCGTGACCCGGATACCGGCATCGAGAAAGTCTTACGGACAACCACCGGTACCATACCGCTGTTGGGATATATTCCACCTTTACGCGATAGGCATAAATAAGGTTCGGGTTTTTTATCCACCGACTCCACTTCATAA
>JAFGMP010000165.1 GCA_016927495.1 Candidatus Latescibacterota bacterium
ATACTTCAAAATTGTACCGGCAGAGAAGAAAAAAACAATATGCTAAACCACCACCAATCAAGTCTATAAATGATAAAAAACCTTTACATCAGTATTATAAAACTGTTTATCCTAAAGCCTATGTCCCCGGAGTGAGAGGGAGATTATTCGAGCGTTTGGGTAACGGTTCATTCTCGCCCGCAATGAGCTGTCGAAACCGGTGCCTGAGCTTGTCGAAGGCAATGCTTCCCTCACCTGTGTGAAGCTCAGGTAAGGTGGTCAGGAGGATTAGGACAATGACAATACTTTTCAATATTTTCCGATTTAAAATAAAAAATTAACATGACGAAAGGATTTTACCGTGGGGAAAAGCAGACATTTAGCATGGTATATTTTGATCTGTACGGTTTTAATTATACCGGTATCAGCTTGCGCAACTGAACTTGACGAATTAATGCCTATCATCAAGAAGGAAGTTTCCGGTGAACGCGCTCACCAATATGTGTCGAGGTTGTGGCAGTATGACAAGTGGTCGACACTCCCTATGTGGCAGAAAACAGCCGCTGAAGTGCAGGAAATCATGAACGAGCGGGGATTTGATGAAGCCGAAATTGTCAATACTCCCGCCGACGGCAAAACTCAGTACCACAACTGGACCAATCCGGTGGGCTGGGATGTACAGCATGCCACACTTGTCGTAACCGAACCCCGTGACATACCCGGAGAATACAGATTCCTTTGCAGTTATAAGTATAATCCCACCTCACTGACATTTTTCAGCGCTCCTACACCACCAGAGGGTCTCGAGGCAGAGCTTGCGGTGCTGGAAAAGTCGGACGAAAAGACTCTGAGCAGTCTCGACGCGCGGGGAAAAATAATTCTCGTATCCTCGCAGGCCGGTGCCATGAAAAAGTATCTCGACCGTTACGGTGTACTCGGTGTTGTCAGCGACCAGAAAGTAGGAGAATTTGACGATGCAAATGTCTGGCTCAACACCTGGAGCGATTCTCCCGGTGGCTGGCTCATGAACGCATCGGACAGTCAGACCACATTTTGCTTTTCCATTTCGGCACAAAAAGGGGAATACCTCCGAAATCTGATCAAAGAGGGTAAGACAGTCAAAGTCCGCGCAATAATCGACAGCAGATATTTCACCGATGACAACCTGCCGTATATAACGGGAGCAATAAAAGGCTCCGGCAGCAGCGGCGAAGAGGTGCTGATTGCAGGCCATATATTCGAATGGGGTGCAAACGACAACTGTACCGGCTGTTCCATCATGCTCGAGTCGGTGGGTACATTGAACGATCTGATCAAATCCGGCGCTTTGCCGAGGCCAAAACGCGGAATTCGTATATGGACTGGTCAGGAAATGTACGGCTCCCTGGCGTTTGTCGAGCATAACCTCGAAAGGATGCGAAAAACCATCGCAGCGGTATGCTGTGATACTCCCGCCGCCGGGTATGACCTGAACTCGACCAATGTCAGCCTGTATATGAATCCGAACGTTTGTCCGAGTTATACGGATGCTCTCTTTCCCAAGGTGTTCAATAAGTACTACCGGAGCATAAGATCCAACAAACATATTATTACCAAACCGTTTATGGGCGGAACCGACACCTATTTCTGCGAACCTGAAATCGGTGCGCCGACAAATTTCATCTATGACAACGACGGAATCCTTCACCACAACTCGATGGACACACTCGACAAAGTCGACGCACGGTCGCTCCGTGACCTGTGTATCGTCAACGCGGTTTATCTCTACTTTTTGGCAAATGCCGATATCGGCAATATTGAATCTATAGCTGACCTGACTTATGAAAGAGGCATAAAAAATATTATCGACAAATCGGCCGACATGAAAGTACGTTTGAAAAACGCGCAAGATGGAGCAACACTCGGAAAAATCCTCTCGGAAGGTGTCACCACCATCAAATATTACACCGGCCAGCAAATCAAAGCTTTGGAAAGCGTAAGCCGGCTTGTCCCGGAAAGCGACAAATCCAGTGCAATTAACATCCTCAGCCCATATATCGACAACACCGATGATTTCGGAAAACTCTGTATCGAACATTTCCGTGAGGCTGTAGACAATAAAGCCACAGCCGAATCGATTAAGATTGTTTCCTACAAAAAACGGTACGGTGCATGGGAGCGTGAAGCCGAACAACTCTATCCCAAACGAAAAACCATAGGATCGCCGACGCTCGATGGAATCCCGCAGGATCAATGGGTCGAGGTGAAAGATTCGCCGCGTTGGTGGTCTACGGGGAACTGGGCGGCATCATCATACTGGTGGTGTGACGGAACCAGAAACCTGAACGAGGTTAAAGAGTTGATCGAACTCGAAGCGGGAAGGCCCGTTCAAAACTTTGACCTGATAAACTATTACAAATTTCTTGAAAAACACGGCTTTGTTGAGTTTGTAGATAATAAATAGAAATCTGAATTTGATTCATCTGTCATTGCGGGGAATGAAATAACGAAACAATCTCATCGCTGACATAAAAAAATCATTCCCTTATACAATTCGTTATTCAAGCTTTTAAATGCTTAATTTTTTAAAAAATTATACGTTCCCGGGAAGGTTCTATGAAAACAAAAATTTTTATCTCACTGGTATTACTACTGCTAATATCACTGATTGTGGCCAATTCATGCAGCAAATTAGAACAGGGAAATGATTCCCTGAATACTGAATCATACACCAAAATTCCATTAAAACTCTGGTATAAACAACCTGCAAACGAATGGGTAAAAGCATTACCGGTCGGGAACGGTCGTCTCGGTGCAATGGTTTTCGGCAGTGTCGATAACGAACGAATTCAATTAAATGAGGATTCGCTCTGGGATGGTAAGCCAACGGAAAGAAACAATCCCGAAGCCCTCGATGCCCTTCCGGAAGTACGGCGTCTGATTTTCGAAGGAAAAAATGACGAGGCTTCAAAACTTGCCGGTGAGAAAATGATGGGAATTCCCCCGCGTATCAAATCTTATCAATCTCTCGGAGATTTGAGGCTGATTTTTCAGGGACAAAAACAATATACCAACTATCGCCGTGAACTTGACCTTGACACCGGAATAGTCACAGTAAGTTATGAGGCCGGTAATTCACTCTACACCCGTGAGGTTTTTTCCAGCGCCCCGGACCAGGTAATCGTCATACATCTTATATGCGATACACCGGGGGGCATTTCCTGTAGTATCACCATAGACCGCGAGGAGAATGCACAAACGCAAGTAATTGCTCCCAACAAACTTATGCTTAACGGACAATGCGGCGATGATGGCATGAAATTCGAGGCACATACAGATGTACGTATCAAAAACGGGAATTTGACCGCTTTAGGCAAAAACCTGAATGTTTCCGGAGCCGATGAGGTCACCATTATACTTGCCGCTGCCACAAGTTACCGTAACCAGAAAGACCTGAGCGGCGATCCGTCGGCCAAATGCAGAGAATGTCTCGTCAAAGTTGGGAAGAAATCCTATGAAAATCTCAAACAAAACCACATATACGATCATCTGCGACTTTTCAGGCGTGTCGAGTTGAATCTTGGTGAATCGGCTGTTTCAGACCTGCCGACGGACGAACGTCTTGCCGCTGTCAGTGAAGGTGCGGACGATCCCCTGCTCGTTGTGCTCTATTTCCAGTACGGGCGTTATCTTCTGATGGGCAGTTCACGGCCCGGATGTTTTCCCGCCAATCTTCAGGGCATCTGGAACGAGCATATGAAAGCGCCCTGGAACAGTGATTTCCACACCAACATCAATCTGCAGATGAACTACTGGCCCGCTGAAGTAACCAATCTGTCCGAATGTCACAAACCGCTTTTCGACTATATGCAAAGTCTGGTTGAACCGGGAAACCGGACAGCGAAAATTCATTACGGTGCCGATGGCTGGGTGGTTCATCACCTGTCCGATGTATGGGGATTCACCACACCGGCTGACGGTGTCTGGGGAGTCTGGCCGATGGGTGCGGCATGGCTCTGTCAGCATCCCTGGGAACACTACTTATTTACCGGGAACACTGAATTTCTTACCAACACAGCATATCCGATGATGAAAGGCGCAGCAGAATTTTTACTCGACTACCTGATCAAGGTGCCGGAAGGACATCCCTTCGCCGGAAAGCTGGTGACTAATCCATCACATTCACCGGAAAACTCCTTCCTCAAGAAGGACGGCACAAAGTCGATGTTCACCTATGGTGCGACCATGGATCTTCTGATAATACACGACTTATTTACGAACTGTATCGAAGCAATCGACATCATGGGCGATACGTCCGAATCTGCGTTCCGCAATGAATTAAAAACAGCGCTCGAACGGCTTGTTCCCCTGCAGATAAGCCCTCGCACAGGCTGTCTTCAGGAATGGATCGAGGATTATAACGAACCCGAGCCGGGACACCGTCATATGTCCCATTTTTACGGCTTTCATCCCGGCGATGAGATTACTTTTGAAGAAAACCCGGAACTTGCAAAGGCGATACATAATTCACTGGAGCGGCGACTGTCAAACGGCGGCGGCGGAACAGGCTGGAGCCGTGCCTGGGTTATCAATTTTTATGCACGGTTTCTTGAAGGTGATGAAGCATACAAGCATCTGAAATATCTCTTTTCCAAATGTACGCTTCCAAATTTGTTCGACACACATCCCCCGTTTCAGATCGACGGAAATTTTGGAGGAACAGCAGGTATCGCTGAAATGCTGCTCCAGTCACATGCCGGTTATATCCATCTGCTGCCAGCCCTTCCCGCTGCATGGCCGAAGGGGTATATCAAAGGTTTACGGGCACGGGGTGGTTTCGAGGTCGACATGCAGTGGGAGAACGGCGTACCGGTGAAGGCAATTGTTCATTCACAAAACGGTAACTTATGCCGTATCCGCTGTGGTGTCCCGGTTACGGTAACATCGAATGGGAAAAAAATTAAAACAGATTCCGGACAGCCAAATATATTGGAGTTCGAAACCAAACCGGGTAAATCCTATTCATTGACAGTTCAGGCGGACTAAAAGAGTTGAATGAAAAAATACACTTTCATGCCTTTAAAAATATCTTTTGCCTATAAAGGAAATATAAAAACAGCCATTTTACGGCCAGCACACATATTGCCCAGAAAAGCGGTTGGAAAGCTCCCATATTATCGATGAAACCGTGCACGAAAATATTGGCAAAATCCTCGAATTTGATAAATCTGTCAGCTACATAGATAGTGATAGGATTCAACCCTATAACCACAAAGGGAAACGCCCATTTTTTGTAACCGCGCATATCGATAATCCAGTAAAACATCACAAGCAGCAGCAGGCACCAGCCCGCCGCAAACATTACATAGGGACCGTTCCATAGAAATTTGTTGATGGGAAAGAATATGTTCCAGACAATTCCCGAAACAAGGCTTGCCGCACCGGCGATACCAAGCCATTTAATCTTCGTGTTATCTGATGATTCCGATCTGAGCCAGTGACCACTCAAAACACCGATCAATGTTGAGGAAACCGCGGTGAATGTGCCTATGATTCCGGTCGCGTCACCGAGCTTGTAATCGCCGTACGTCCACAATCGACCGGGAAGAAATGTCTGGTCGAGATAAACTCCTAGGTTGCCGTCCGGAGTGAGCACGCCTGCCCCATGCCCCGGAACCGGTATGAGCATTACAGCTGCCCAGTGGACGATGAGTATGGCGGCGGCCCAGATTACCTGCCCTCTGACTCCGGTATTCATGACTATGAGTCCTGTAAAGAAATAAGCGATAGCGATACGGGCCAGAACACCTAAATACCGCTGTTCGCCAAAGCTGTGAAAATCGAGGAGGCCGTAATAACACAGACTCAGAAAATAAATGATAAATGCGCGTTTAATAATGTGAATATACAGGTCGCGGTGTGAATCTCCCCGTTCGAGACGTTTCGTAATCGCATAGGGCATGCTTGCCCCCATGATAAACAGAAACAGAGGAAAGATAAGATCCTCGAATGTGAAACCGTGCCATGATGAATGTTCAAGTTGCGCCGCAAAAACACGGGTGAGGGGTGTATCGATTAATTCGAAGAGGCGAAGAAATACAGTGCCGCCTCCGATGATCCAGAACATATCGAAACCACGAAGCGCATCGATGGAAACGATACGGCCTTTCGGAATTTGTGGTGTGTTGGTCTGCAATCGTCTATCTCCTTATTAAAGCAATCATTCCTCATTACGAATAACAGGATAAAACACGGTGCAGGCCAAATCAATCAGTTTTTAACTGTGTGTATGAAATATTATAAAAATTTCTCACGGTTCTGAAGATTCAACAGTCCATAAAGTACGGTGAGCGCTATTCCCACAAGAAGATAAACCCGGTTATTCATTACTATTTCAGACCACACAACCTCATTGACATTTTCAGGCAGTGAAAACGGATTGATGAAAATATCCCATTTTTTATAGTTATTGAAAAATGGCCGGGCAATCCAGCACACAACTCCGATTACAACCATTACAACGGCTGTTGCGCTTCCATTTTTCACCAGTGTGGAAACCATAAAAGCAAAGCAACCGAGGAATACAATCGGGAACATAAGCTGAAATACCATTTCGAAAACCGGTACTGTTGTGAGCGCAAAAGAGCTGAGCAAACTGAGGCATAGAAGTATGAATGATGTTATAAAGAATATCAGGATCAGCCTGAATAACCAGACTTTATATCGATAATCGGGGATCCCGAAAAGAATTTCGATCATCCTGTTGTCGACATCGTTTTGAATACCGAAGGTAATCGGATAAAAAACCAGAAGAATACCGGGGACAAACAACAGCCAGTACACCGTGGCTTCATTGGGTTGTGCATCGGCGTCAAGTAAATTTATCACCGTCACAAAAACAAATATTGCCAGCGCAGCTATTAAAAAATACACAAATTTATTGGCAAATATAATTTTCAAATTATATTTGACCAGGCTGAAAATCGCAGAAATCATATTTTTAAAGAAGTGCATGTAACACCACCAAAATAATTTTATTGTTTAAAGTTTTTCTCTCAACGATACCGTAAACACCTGACCATGTTGTATTCTACTTGTTGATATACTGCTCTTTCCTGACAAGCCACAAATATGCATCTTCAAGTGTCGGTTCCACATGTTCGGCGTTAGGATACGGCTGCAATTCCGACAGGCACCGCACCCTGATTTTGTCCTCGACACGCATGTGATGAACGATCCTCAACGTAGTGCGTAAGCTCTCAAATTCAGCCGAATTAACATGGAACTGCCATACTTTACCCTCTGCAGCGCCGGTCATTTCACGGGGCTCGCCGAGATAATACAGGCTTCCCTTGTCGAGAACCGCAACTTTATTACACGAACTTGAAATGTCCTCGATGATATGGGTTGAGAATATGACGATCCTTTCGCGGCTTAATTCAACTAACAGATTACGGAAACGGATTCGTTCACGGGGATCGAGTCCTGCAGTCGGTTCATCCACCACAAGAATCCGTGGCAGATGAAGCAATGTCATGGCGATACCCATACGCTGTTTCATACCGCCGGAAAACGAGCCGATCTTACGATCTTTATGTTCGATCAGATGCACTGATTTAAGGCCGTATGTCACGATTTTATCGCGTTCTTTTTTATCGAAAATGTTTTTAAGTATTGCTATATAATCGAGAAATTCATATGCAGTCATATTTTCATATGTTCCGAACTCCTGCGGAAGATAACCGATCAATCCCTGCAACTCTTCTCGTTTTTCCTTATAGGTAATGTTATTTATTCTGATGGTACCCATGTTCTGGGTAAGAATACCGCAGACAATCCGCATCAGCGTCGTTTTACCCGCTCCGTTGGGACCGAGTAATCCAAACATTCCGCTTTGAATATTGAGAGAGACACCGTCAAGAGCGTTAAACGGATTTCTCTTCTTGCCAATTATGGGAATAACTCTTATAAACCGGTAAAAGTGACGGCGTATTCCTGCAAAACGGCCCTTTAACCGCATGATATTCACCTTATGACGGAACAGACGGTTGGATGTGGTATATATGATCAGGATTGAATACCAAAGCAGGACAATAAATATAAGAATTGCCGTTTTGAACTCACTCCGGTAAAAAATCACCAGATTCACCAGCGGTATTCCCCAAATAAATACACGCGATAAAAATACTGACATTGTTGTATAATATTTTTTGGATGTTTGTTCGGAACGGTACTTTAAATACCCCTTTATGGGTTTCAGCAAGAAAAGGGCGTAAAAATATACTATATGGCTTAAAAAAAACAGCCACAGGGAACTGCTTAAATAGAAATAAATGAAATAAATGAAAAATCCTAACAGCGGCAATTGCCAGGTATATGGTTCAAAATCCCGTATCGAAGTATATGTCCTGAAAATACCCATGTTTTTTTCCATACGGTCGCCTTTTCGCCATTCTCTGGTGAATCTACTGTAATCATCGTAAATTTTTACAAGGCGACCTATCGATATTGTCAACTCCCTATCGTCACGCAGAAAGTCGGCGCGCGCCTGTCTGAGACTGGTCAAAACAAACCATGTCAATCCCGGAATGGCAACAAGAGCAAAAAACATATACGCATACTTCCACAACAGGCTTTCAACCTGATAATTGATTGCCACACAACTTGTTATAAATATGGCGGCCTGTATTATATTTAGTCTCGGATCAAGCTTGCGTACCCATTCGACTGCAGATTCAAGACCGGAATAGAGTGTGGGTATAAAAATAAGCGTGAACAGCGTACTGACCGTAAGACCGCCAATTACCGTTATCGCAAACGGAGCGCCGATACGGGTGACATATTCCGCTTTCCCCATCGCAAGAGGAAACATTGCCACAATTGTGGTTATAGCAGTTATAAGAATAGGACGTACACGTGCCTGTCCCGCAGTCAGCAATGCCCTCGATCGTCTGTATCCCCTGCGGCGAAGAATGTTTGTATAATCTATCAGAATGATACCATTATTGACCACAACACCGAGAAGTATCAGAAAACCGATGAGTGAATTGGTATTGAACAACGAATTCCCGGTAAGAATCAATGCCCAGAAAGATCCGATGGTGGCGAGCGGAATTGTGAACATCATAACCACAGGAGTCAATACCGATTCAAATACGGATGCAAGAATCATAAAGATAAGGATGAATGCCGCTCCGATGAGAAAATAGAATTCACTCAGGTCGGTTTCATCATGAACCACCTCGATCGCAACTCCGGTTGGAATCGAAAGCGATGCAATCATCTTTTCGACTTCCTGACGCGATGTTTCAAGCAGGGCTTTTGAATCATTTACCTCATTTTCGAAAGCATAGGTGATTTCAATCTGCTTTTCCTGATTAATGCGGTTAATGCTCGACATGCCGCTTGCATAAATTATCTGTCCTAATTGCTGAAGCTCGTACGAGGCAGCCGATTCATTCTGTATATGCAGTTTACTGAGGTCTTCAAAGTTTTTCTCTTCTTCAAGGCTCTCATTTCTGATGATTATATCATATTCCTCGGAGCCGACCTTGTATGTCATTTCCGAAGAAACTTCACTCTGGAATGATTGAAGCTCGGATGCTATCGAACTTATAGAGATATTATTATGACTCAAAAGCTGATTGTCGAAAAGGAGATGTAACTCGGGACGAGCGCTGGCAACATTCATTCCGGCGCGGCTGACTGTGTCCAGTTCATCAAGAAAATATACGATATCATCGGCAACTTCACGAAGCAAGCTGAAATCATTACCCTTCAGAACCACTTTTTCTTGCTGGGATCCGATACCGAACATCCTTTCGAGCGAAGCCATCGAATTACCACCCATACCACCGCCGCCAAACCTCCTGCTTTCCTGAGGTTCGGATAAGCTCACTTCAGCCCGTCTGTAATCTCTGACACGTTGTTCGATAATATTTTTAACTTCCGCAATCGACTTGTCGGCGATTTCTTCATAGTTATCCTTCAATACAATGGTTATTGTTGCTTCATCCTCATATATTGTGGTTACTTTGTCCTGTATTTCCTCTATATCAGCCAGCATATTTTCGATTTCGGTGGTTAT
Source organism: Candidatus Latescibacterota bacterium (assembly GCA_016927495.1). Classification (GTDB taxonomy): domain Bacteria; phylum Latescibacterota; class Latescibacteria; order Latescibacterales; family Latescibacteraceae; genus JAFGMP01. The sequence continues at coordinate 10,046 of JAFGMP010000165.1, forward strand.
GGTATCGCTGCGATCGAGGGTGGAACCGCTGGGCATGGTGATATAAATAGTAAACTCTTTAAGATCGAGTTCACGGGCTACATCAAAACTCAATTTCATGCATAGCAGTATGCTAACGAAGAAAACGATAACCGCTGCAAAAATTGTACGCACAGGAAAACGCATCGCCGATTTAAGCAATAACGTATAGATTTGCAGAAGCCTGTTTTTTTGCGAAATCTTGTTAAACGTCGGCCTTCCCCGGTCAGAATCTCTTAACAGCGCATGCGTCATCATCGGTATAAGTGTTAATGCCACGATAAGAGAAACCAGCAGAGTTGAAATGATGGACACTCCGACATGACGGCCAATCATTTTGACAAGGTATTCCGAGGAAAAAATAAACGGTAAAAACACGGTAATCGTGGTTAGTGTCGATGCCACAATCGAGCGCCACACCTCCTGTGCGCCTATAATCGTAGCAGTAGTCCTGTCTTTATGAAGCGAAATATGACGATAAATGTTTTCAAGCACCACCACACTGTTATCGAGAAGCATTCCGACAGCGAGCGCCATTCCCACAAGAGTAAGACTATTGAGCGTAATATCGAAAAAATAGAAAAAGATAAATGCGGTCAAAACCGATATGGGAATCGATAGTAATACGGTCAGCACAAGCCGGACGTTCTTCATAAAAAACCAGAGAATTATAACGGCAAGGATACTTCCGACTATCGCAAGTTCAATTATCAGATTTATGTTTTGTTCCATCTCTTCGGCAGTATCGCTCTGAATAACGATTTCAACATCGAGAGGTTTAAGTTCTCCGTTAAGACGTTCGATAACATCGCGTGTTTCATGGGACAGGTCGATTATGTTGGTATTTGCGTCTCTGATAAGATTGACCGTCAAAGCATCTTTTCCGTTCACACGGCTGATAGATTCAGGCTCCTTTACACCAAATACAACGGTAGAAATATCTTTCAATAATATCGGACCTGTCCTGTTGACCACAATATTTTCAAGTTGACGGATATCGGTGTAGTCCGCCACAAGATTCACGAAATATTGTTTGTCTTTCTCATATGCATGGCCAATAAAATTTCTGCTTTCTGCATTCTGACTGATGAGTTGACGGATTCTTCCCGGAGTTATATTAAAAGCTTCCACCGCTTCATCGTTAAGGATGATTTCCAGCGATTGTACCTGCCCTCCGGTAACTTCCACATGTGCAATCCCGTCGATGTTTTCAAGCTCATCGAGGATGGATTTGTCAATAATCGCCCGTACCCGTTCAAGTCCGCCGCTACCGCGAACCTGAAGCCTCATAAACGAATTTGACAGCCGTTCCGTATCGATTTTGACAACGGAAATTCTGAATTCCTCAGGTATGGAATATGAAATATCATAGATTTTTTGCTGAAGCTTTAAATATGCATATTTAATATTTACATTCTGGTTAAAATATACATAAATAGTACCGCCCCGCTGCTCAGCAGTCGATTCGATATTACTGACACCTTCCAGAGTTCCGATCACACCTTCGAGCGGTATTATTGCCTGCTTTTCCATATATTCCGGATTCATTTCCTGTGTGGATGAAACCTGTACTATAAGGAACGGCATTTCGGCATTGGGCATCAATTCCACAGGCAGTTGCCTGTATGACACGACTCCGAGCATACAAAATGCCAGAAATATCATGCTGACCAATACTTTTCGGTGTATAACAAAGCGGAAAATATTCATAGTATTTAGGATTCTATATTTATAAGTTTTTGTTTATTAACATTATTCCAAATTCAACGAAATCCCATATTATAATCTTTGATACCAAAAATCACAGGATAAATATTATTCTTTGGCGGTCAAATTATCCATGACCGCATACAAACACGGTATAACCAACAAAGTCAACAATGTGGATGTTATCAGGCCGCCTATAACGGCAAAAGCCATGGGAGAGCGAAGCGATGCTCCTTCACCAAAACCGAAGGTCAGCGGTAACAGCGCCAAAATAGTGGTCAGACTTGTCATAATTATCGGGCGTATACGTCTCTGTCCGGCTTCGATAATCGCATCAAACCTCTTATATCCTTCTCGCTTGAGCTGATTGATTGCATCCACAAGAATGATAGAATCATTGACCGCAATTCCCACAAGCATGATGATGCCTATGTAAGCCATTATATTGAACGTTCTACCCAATATGAGAAATAAAGCGACAACACCAACACCGGCAAGAGGCACCGACAAAATAATGGTAAACGGGTGGATTAATGATTCGAACTGAGCGGCAAGTACCATGTACACAAGTATCAATGACAGTATGAGGGCAAATTTAAGATTCTGAAAAGCTTCTTTACGCTTCTGCTCTTCGCCGGTGATTGTATAACGGTAATCGGGAGGAAACGAAATTCCTTTCATGACATTTTCTAATCGCTGGACCACATGGTCAAGAGGTACACCACCGGTAATATGTGCCATAACTTTACCAACACGCACCTGGTTTCTTCTGTAAATTTCTTTAGGCGCCTGTGATACCTGAATATCGGCAATTTCATAAAGACGAACGTTCTGATTCGAAGAATTGATAGTTATGTCATCTATCTGACTTACACTGATGCGGGGAAGCTCGATAGTTATATCTTTGAGTTCTCCCTCGTAATCCCACTGGCCTCCTTCGGTTCCCGTCAGGATACCTGTCAACTGGCTGTTGACGGTGTCTATACCGATATTGTATATTCCGGCACGGGTTCGGTCGAGTACCACATCGATTTCCGGACGGCCCTCGTCAAATGTCGTTTCGACATTATACAATTCATTGAGAGTAAGCGCGCACTGTTTTGCCTGTTCGGTCAGATCCTGAATCTGATCCAGATCTTCACCCTGGACTTCAATTACTACCGGACTGATTTCGGAACCGAGCGTAAGTTCCATAACAGTCTGTTCCTGAAAAACATGCGCTTCGAGATCCGGAATTGTACTGAGAATATTGCCGATATGTACCGATACGGCATCCGATGGCATCACATGTTCTTTTTTGAGAACAATTTTAATCATAGCTGTATTCTCATCTTCGAAAACCGAACCGGACTGCTCGGTAATCTCCTGGGATGGGCCGACAATACTATACAGCGTTTCAATATCATCCCCCAGTACCTCGGCAATACTTTTTTCAATACCCGTAACGGTGTTTGCGGTTCGGTACAGTTCGGTGCCTTCGGGCAATTTTATTTCCACTGTAAATTCATTCTGATCGCTTTTGGGCATAAACTCACTTCCCACCACCGGAATAAGCCGTATCGATATGACAATAAGGCCGATTGCCATAAGAATTACCAGCCACCTTAATTTCAAAAGCCTCCCGAGAAATTTACTATACCAGAAGAATTTCACCGAACGTTGTTTTTGCTGTTTCATTTTCCTCAAAAAGCGTGAGCTGAGCATCGGAATTACCAGAATTGCCACAACAAGCGATGAAAACAGCGAAAACGCCACCGTCCACGCCTGATCTTTAAACAGCTCTCCCGCCGAACCATGGAGATACACTATGGGGAGGAAAACCATTATCGTGGTGACAGTCGATGCCGTAATAGCGCCGCTCACCTGACTCGTTCCCTCAATAGCAGCTTCACGAAGCGATAACCCCGATTCGAGATTGCGGATAACGTTCTCCATAACAACGATTGCATTATCAACCAGCATTCCCGCCCCGAGGGCAAGACCGCCAAGAGTCATAATATTCAACGTCAAACCGTTGAAATACATGAGGTTGAATGTAGCGATAATGGAAAAAGGAATTGCGACACTGATAATTGCAGTGATTCCCAGCCGTCTGAGAAAAACGTAAAGCACCACTATTGCAAGAAATATCCCGATCATGGCGGTTGTTTTAACCTCATCGATGGCCGAAGCAATAAACTCACCTTTGTTCTGAATCACCGTAAGATTGTAACCGGGAAGGGCTTTGCGGATAGTTTCGAGAGTATTCATGAAATCGCCAACCGCCTTCACCGTATTGTAATGGGTCTCTTTATATATTGCCAGAGCCATACAGCGTTCGCCGTTAAGGTGAACAATATTATCAGGTTCTTTATTTCTCAGGTGAATCGAGGCAACATCTTTCAGAAATACCGGCACTCTGTCAGTTGTTTCGGTGGCAGACTGAGTTGTTTCCGTTCCCGCCGCAGGTTCTCCATATGTCACAATAACATTGGCAATATCATCGACGGATTTAAATTCGCTGACTCCTCTGATTATATATCTCGTACCCATTTCCGACAGCGAACCGCCGGTAACATTGCGGTTAAATTCATTAATCCGGCTGGCAATTGTCGACGGTGTAATGTTGTGTGCTTCGAGAAGGTAATTGTTGGTTTCGATGACAACTTCCTTTTCCTCCTGTCCCATAAGCCTTACATCGGCTATTCCCTCAAGCCGTATCAACTCGTTTTGTATGTATGATTCAGCTATTTTTCTCAGTTCATCCATATCGGTGATCTGGGAATGCGACAAACCCAAAAGAATTACCGGTGATGCATTGGGATCATGCTGGCTTAATGTCAATTCATCTATATCGGAATTTTGCTGGAAATCGGTAAGTGTTTTCTGGAGATCGAGATATGCCTCGTCCATATTTGTTTCCCAGGCATATTCTACGGTAATCTGAGCCGATCCCACCCGTGAAACCGACGACACCTGAATCGCGTTTTTCTGACGGATTGCCTGAGCTTCGATATTTTTTACAAACTGCTTTTCAATCTCTTCGGGGGGACGTTCTCCCGCTTTTAATTCCACAAAAATCCGTGGATTATTGAGATCGGGAAATAGATCCATTCCCAGCCTCTGAAAGGAAATTGTACCGAGCAATATCACAGCCAGAACAAGCATGAGAATGGTAATCGGATATTCTACGGAAAATTGTATTATTTTTTTCATTGGTTTATTTTCACTTTCGAGCCGCTGCGAAGCGTTTCAAATCCTTTAACCACAAGACGTTCGTTAACTGCCAATCCGTCGGTTACCTGAACTTCATCAGGATTTTCCAGGCCTGTTTTAAGCATGCGCTGCTGTGCAATTCCGCGTTCAACAACAAATACGGATTTTGTATTCCTCCTCATCATTACAATATCTTTCGGAATAACGATAGTGCTGTCACTGCCCGCAGTTATTATCGAGGCTTTTACAAACATCCCCGGCCTGAGAATCCAGTCGGGATTTTCGATATCAACGGTAGCCTTGAATGTACGGGTTTCTGTTTCCAGGGCAGGTGAAACCTGTGTCAGCCTCCCTTCGAGTATTTTATCGGGTATGGTGTAGTTCATAACCCGTACCGGTTGTCCGACAGCGATTTTACCCAGTAAATTACCCGGTAAATTTACATCCATATTGAGGCTTTGATAATTCATTATGCGAACCATTTCGGAACCGGAAGCAACTTTAACACCCGGAGTATAGTACGGTATGTTTACGATAACACCATCAAACGGCGATACTATTTTCAACTTTTCCAATTGGATCAGCGCGTTATCATAACTATATTTTGCATCGATATAGCTTCGCTCCGCATCCCGTAACTCACGAAGGGTGACGCCTCCTTTATCATAAAGAGACTGCTGCTTTTCATATTCATTTTTTGATATTTCAAGGCTGAGCTTGACCGAATCGATTTTGATCGAGTTTTCCTGTTCAGGATTGTCAATATAAATAATTACCTGTCCCTTTTTAACAAAATCTCCCAATGCAAAAGGACGGTTTGTCGCAGGATTCTTTTCGAGCCTGTAGTATCCTGCAGATTCAGATGAAAGCGTCACATCCTTTGTTGCATTGATTGTACCTGTTGTTTCAACAAACTCTTCAATTGTCTTCAGCCCGACTTCCTCGACCGAAACAGGCACTTCCACATCAGTTTCGAATCTGGTGTCAGGATTACTGCAGGCAATAAAAGGCAGCACAAGACACACCGCAATTAATGTCCTATTCACGAGTAACTCCCGGTATTAAGTTTATCTTTCATTGTTATTAGTCTCATTATTATGAACGTATTTCATATTCTTTGATTACAGGAAATGCTTATTTAGTTTTTACATTATCAGGTGAAATCTCCGGTAAAACCGGGACATTATTTTCAAAATCCCACAGTGTCTGGATTTTCAGATCTAACAGCGCTAGTTTGTAATCGATCTGTGCCTGGACTAACGAAATTTTTCTCTCGGATAACTGTGTTTGATACAGATTAAGGTCCATACTTGTCAAATCGCCGTTTTTGTAGCGTTCGAGATTAATATCATATGTCAATTCGGCATTTCTGACGCTTTGTGTCGCAATATCGATCTGATTAACCAGGTTATTCAAACTCCGGTACGACTGCCGGATACTCATATTAATTGCTATTTTCTCATCATCAATCGAAAGTTTCCGCTGTTCGATCGTTACTTCGGTTGCTTTCATCCGTGATTTTTTCTCGCCCCAGTCCCAAAGAGGAATTTCAAACGATATCCCGATGGATTGCCTTTTTGTGGGGGCATCGTACAGATTTCCAAACTGTTCATCGGTACCTATGAGACCGTAGGAAAGAGATATATTACCCAGGAATTCATTAAGGGCAGCGGTTCGTATCAGGCTGAATTGAGCGTTCTGAAGATTTATTGCCTGCTGGCGAAGTTCCATACGGTTTTTCAGCGCTTCGCTCAGCGCCTTATCCAATGATACCGCGACATATTCATAGGCTACATTCGCATCAACAGTCACCATTTCATCGAGCGGTATTCCGATAAGCTGTTTAAAATTATCGAGAGCATTCTGAAGCGAAACCTCACGGTTCTGCACAGTGGATTTGCTGTTTGCAAGATTCAATTCCGCCTGATACAGTTCCTCAAGAGCAGCAAGGCCCGCATCGACTTTGTTTTTTATTATTTGATAGCTTTGCTGCTGATTATCGAGTTCCTCAATCGATATGTTATAACTCATACGGCTCTGATATACCGAGAAAAAATTCTGGGCTACCTGACGTTCCAGCGAGAGTTTCTGCATGGCGAAGTTGAGCATCGTCAGTTCCAGGTCAAGCTCAAGTTCACGGGTTTCCAGTTTTGTTCTGTTGTAGGTAAAAATTGGCTGTGTTAAGCTCAGATACAAGTTATTGTCGAACGTCTCGACCTGCTGATCAGTATAATCGCTGTAGGAATCACGCCATGTAAATCTGTTGGTCAACTCTATCGTGCCGTCTGTTGCCTTGATCGGCTGACTGACCGTAAACGAACCTAAAGACGATTTCGTTTTGGTAGTATTCCATTCGGAAAACATTGTATTGAATTGCCTGTCCCTTGAATAACTGAACGGATTGATGCTGAGTCTGAATTGCGATTTCAATGCGGCATTCTGTGCATCGAGCAGTGCCTTACTCCGTTCGAGGTCAAGGCTGGTTTGTTTAATATCCGGACTGTTTTCCATTGCGACATTCAAAGCGCTATCGAGTGTTAACACTCTCTGGGCAAATGAATATGTTGATTCAGCGAAAAGCATCGCCAGACAAATCAAGGATACCTTCACAACAATTCTGTATTTATTAGCTCCCACCATGTTGTTACTCCATTATGATTTTGTTTATTAATGAATATAGTGACTCTAATTTTAATTTATCAATTAAAATATTCAAATTCCAAAACTCATGTTGTTACAAAAACTTGATTATTCTGTTACACTTTTCACAACCTCATTCTTTTATCTCTATTTCTGTTCAGTCCATTTTACAGCATCCGCATATACATACCGTCCTTTGGTACGATCTAATAGCTCGACTTTACCAATGCCTTTTGAGAAATAGTAGGCTCCCAGTTCGTTCCACCCATCATTTGCGCTTGTAACATCCAGTGCTACTTCATCATTACCGTCATCATGGTGGATTATAAAATAAAATTCATCGAGAGGATTTTCCTGTTCTCTTCCCCTGCCGCGAAATCTCATCATAGGTGATTCGACGTTACTGACATAATAATATACGGTATATCGCCCGCTGGTTGGAATTTCGGCGTTCCATGCCACCGAATTACTGCCGTCACCGGCTCTGATAAAATGAGCGCTATGCCTGAATTTCCCATAATACTCTCCGGCAGTTGTCGCTTTCCAGCGTCTGGGCAGATTCCAGAAAGTAATGCTGACATATTCGTCCTCGGTCGATTTAGACGAATTGATGAGTTTCTTCAGGAAACCCTCGGTTTCATTTGATCGTACCTCAAATCCCGGATCCTCATTATCTACGATAATGGTTCCCGGTTCTGAGAGTGCCGTACGAGTATCAATGATACGTTCATCCTCAAAAGGTTTAACATTTTCTTTCCGCTCTATATTTTCGAATCTTCTCTCAAAAACTGATGGAAGATTTTGAGATATCAGGGTGTTTATACTGATCGAGCGCGGCTGACTGTCGAGGACAATACCTATTTCTTTCGACTGTCCGGCTTTAATAATATAGAACCTTTCTTCATCCTGACCTCCGGCCCCCACCGAAGGCATCATAAAACGTCCCTGGCCACCACCCCGGCCACCACCTCCTAATCTGGAGGTTATACCTATAAGGCCGTTAACAGGTTCAGGATTACTTACTTTAAAAATCACCTGATATCGCGCAACATTACCGTCAAGAAATTCATAACAATCAAAATCGGTTACAACAAAAGCCGGAAGCTGTTTTTCTTTAAGCCATGAATCAAAATAAGGTTCAAGATCGATCCAGAATTCATCATCCAGTCCAGAAATAAATTCTTCTGTTCGAATATCGCGAAATTTCCGGGAAGCAAGAAAATTCGTGAAAAAATCGTTAAATATATTATTACCTATTTCGCTTTTGAGTAAAGAAAAAAGGTATGTGCTCTTAAGACGAATTACATCATACAAATCTTCATCCTTGGGATCTGCCAGTATTTCTTCAAATGACTTTTTCATTAATGCGTTATTAGCCCATTCTTCATTTGACATGCCGACAATCATTCTGGCAAATCCGCCGAACTGGCCTGCGAGTTTCCCACTGAGATAATTTTCAGTTGCCGTATTGAAAATCGGCCATTTATCGGATGAAAAATGATATGCATGCGTATAATAAAGCGGAAATATGGAACAGCTTCCGACATACCCCGGGGTTCCGGTAAACGTTAATGCCCTGAAAAAGTTTCCCTGGCCCCCCCTTCCGCCTCTTCCCATTGATCGCATTGCCTGAGCGCTGCGTGATTGCGATGTATCATCACTGTATATCGATCCTAAAAAGCGGCGGAACATGTTTTGCTGTATGTCTTCCTCTGACATGGGCGCCCGACCGAATCGTGTCTGACGTGTCATAAAAAATTGACTCATTTTAAAGTCGGCAAAACTTAATGTCACCCCTTTTTCCGGCACCAGTATCTGTTCAGGCTGAGTCGTTTCCGTACTTTTTGTCCACTTGCGGGAATAAGCTATGAATTGTATGGGAGTTTCGACAAGGTATGCCCGCTTGTATGGATATTCCAGACCGAGATTATTTTCAAAACTATTTTTAGTGTCGCTGACAATTTTTGATAGATCATCTCCCCACCCTTTGAAATATTCCGAGAAATAATTGTGCCCCTCAAGAAAGTAAATTGCGTATTCAATGTTATCAACGGTGGTTGAAAGCTTTTCATATTGCCCGATGGCAAGAGATAACTGAGGCATGGGAACTTCCGGCTTAAAAACGAAAACGCCGTTTTCGGGATTTTCAGATACACCCTGTGAAATCGCTGTAAGGTGCCCGGCAGTTTTAACCGACAGGGTATACATGGTAAAATCCTTTATCTTAATTTTGGCATGTTCCGTACCGAAAGGAATTCCGGCAACCGGATACCACAGATTTTCAGAAGTGAGCAGAACATATTCCGGGGATATAAAACAATATCGCTTGTCAACAGCATAAAACATAATACGGAACATCTTCTCCCGCTCAGACTCATCCACATCCATATAACACGCCTCTTCATTAATAGAGCCGTTATAAACAATGGTAAGGTTATCACTTCTACCCGGAGCAAGAGGCTGTGACGGTTTAACAATTAGCTGGTGAATATTCCGTAAAAACTCACAGGTTTCATTATTACGCGTTACCCCGGTTACATCGAGTCCCGGATTCAGACTGAACAGATAACGTCCAATCGGATTCTCAGTATCGTTGCTGAAAACAATTTTAGCCGTAACTTCAATCTTTTTGCCGGTATGGACAAGTTCAAGGTTACAGGAATCGATAGTCACTGCCGGTGTATCCAGTTCTTCCCTGTTCAGGGCGGAAATACTGGTGCGCAGTTCCTGGCCTGCAGCAAGCCTTCCAAGATATATATATCCCAGAGTAAAAGCTCCTGTGTAAGCACATAGGGCAACAGTAAGCGATATTATATCCATAAGCTGTGATTGGGAAAGTCGTTTGAGCAAAAGAACCGTTGAAAATATAAAACCGACACCAAATAAAAAATACATTCCGCGGTGAAGAAGTATTGTCGTAATATCACCAAATCCGACAAAATCAGAATACATGAGGGGTACCGAAAATGCCATGTAATCAAAGATATAATGGAATTTGTTGCCAAGAAAGAACATGGTAATTGCTATGTAACCCAAAAGAACAACAAACGTAACAGCCTGGTTTTTGATTAAAACCATAATGAGAAATGTCAAACCGAATATGAATAATAACGTGGGAATGCTTATCAACAGGGGATACAGAATATAAAGCTGTGGAATGAAAGGCACATCTGCGAAAAAGACATTAAAAATCAACGCATTGATCAGTACCACGATATTCAACCCACCGAATACGGCAAACACACCTAACGTTTTACCGATCACATAATCGGTGTTTGTCATTGACCGGATATAAATGACATCGGTAGTATCGAGTTTACTGTCATATTTCAGAAAATCGGATGCCATGAATATCCCGATGGCCGCCTGAGCGACGTTAATCAACAAAAAGTTAATATAGGGAATACACGATGGAATACCCCGATACATCCACCGTGAAAATCCTGTCGCAAAGAGTCCGATATTGAGGAAAACAAGTATTACCAGCGCAAGCAGGGAAAATATTCTGAAAAACCAGCTTCTTAACAGTATTCTCGCTTCAAACTGCGCAATAACCGCTATTTTTCGTATGGATAACATTCCTTATTATTCCTTACACCGGATAACCGCAGCAAAAGGTTCGAGATTACGTGCCTGGTGCAATTCCGGATATTATATATGAATCAATATTTTTCTGTCTCGCCAGGATTTAAAGCCATTTATGTATATTTATACTAACTAACACTAATACTGCAAAATTTTTCGGATTATACCCCGAAACCTTTCTCAATCAATATCTTCATTCCAGGACTGCCCGAGGTTATACTCAAGAAAATATACATAGGCATGTTCGAGATTCGGTTCGATTGGCCGTGACTTGTATCCGTTCATGGAATCACTCACTACCTGAACCTCCCAACCATTTTTCGCGGGAATCGTTGAAATTACCGGGTATTTTTCCTTGATATGTTCAAGTTCGTCATCGTGCGCCTCAATGAGCCAAACATGCCCCCTCGCCTGATCGATAAGCCATTCGGGTGAGCCGTTATACGCAACTTCTCCCTTGTTCAGCATGGCCATACTGGTACAGGAACTTGATATATCGCCAACAATATGAGTCGATAAAATAATAATGATTTCCTTGCGGCTCATCTCAGAGAGAATGTTTCTGAATCGAAGTCGCTCTTCCGGGTCGAGCCCTATTGTCGGTTCATCGATTATGAGCACTTTCGGATTACCAATTAATGCCTGAGCTATTCCAAGACGGCGTTTCATACCACCCGAAAGTTTGTTGGCCTGACGGTCTCTTGCTTCAAAAAGTCCCACCGTCTCCAGCATTTCATCGACAGCTTTGTTGCGTTCACGGCTGTTCTTTAATCCGGCAAGCCGTGCCGAATAATCAAGAAATTCACTGGTTTTCAGTTTCGAGAACATGCTGAACTGCTGGGGCAGATACCCAAGCATTTTCCGTATGGCAGCACGGTCTTTTATGACGTCAAGGTCATCGAATTTTACCTTACCCCCGGATGGTTTCAGCATCGTCACCATGATACGAATCAACGTGGTTTTTCCCGCTCCGTTGGGTCCGAGCAGGCCAAACATTCCGCTCTCGATGTTCAGATTGATATTTTTCAGGGCCTGAACACCCTGTTTGTATACTTTACTCAGGTTATCAATAGTAATATTCATAATATGTATCCCTTAATTTGAACGTTAGACGACAGGTTGTAATAATAGGTTTAAAAAAAATTTTGTCGAAAAAATAATTTTCTACTAAAGGAAAAAGAATATTGACATTCTCATATGATTTTCATATTATCTTTTGCTCTTACAATATAATAATTCAATGGTGAATTTATGCATAAAAAAGTTCATATATTCTTCATTTTTTTTGCATTAGTATCGCTTTCGCTAATCGGATACGATTATGTATGCGGACATTTTGGCGAAAATCCCTTTATTTCTAACAACTGTTTGCTGTGCAAGGCTTTTCAGTCGACAGAACTGGGGCACAATTTTACGGTTTTATTACCGTTCTTTGGTGTGTTGCTCTTCATCGGTTCTATCTGCGATGATCGATGTATATTGCCCAAAGCTTTATGCTTGTCATATATTTCACTCCGCGCTCCCCCTACAGTATAACTACCTCATAATATTTATTCTAAAATCGATTTTGAATCTTACTCATTGCGGTTTGCAGATGAATTGGACGTATTGTTATACCAAATCCAATTCGTATTATTTCATCGTGATGAATATCGATGGTCATTGGGAATATTATAACGCCCGGAGAGCCAGTACCCGTCAATAATAGAAATACAGAATATCTCTGATTTAGCCTAAAAAGTACCTTGTTGAAATACTAAAATTATGTAGAGGGAAATCATGAATGTTATATGTTACATTATGATAATAACGTTTCTTGTATGCAGTCCCATTTCCATTTTTGCTCAAAATACTATCAAATCTTCTTCAGATTCATCCGAACAGGAGATAATAGAACATCTCGAAAGTACCATTCAAAAAAACAGCGCAGAATACGAAAAAAAATTATCAGGTCTCGAAGCAAGAATCATGGAGCTTGAAAAAGCTAAAACAAAGGAACAAAGTGCATCGGAGCTCGAAAAACTTTTACAGGAAGCGGATACTCTCAAAGAAGAGAATAAAGAGCAGGATACATCCGTAAGCAGAGTTTTTAGAGGCGCAGAAAGATTCCAACCCCAGTTAAATCCTGAAATTAGTCTGACCGGAGATTTTTACGCCGCATATACATCTGATGACGCCGCCTATACTGTCGATCCGGGAGTTTTGGCCGATGACATAAACCGGTTCTACCTCCGTGATGTCGGATTTCATTTCATATCACCGTTAGATCCTTTCACACGGGGAAAGTTCTTTTTTGGGGTACCCGGATCCGGTGATGTATCGCTTTCGGAATTTGTCGATGAGGCATACATGGAATGGCTTAACCTGCCCGGTGGAATGAATCTGAAAATCGGTAAGTTTTTCAACCAGTTCGGTATTCTGAACCGTTACCACGACCATGGCCTGCCCCAGTTCGACCGTCCAAGAGCGCTGACCAATCTCTTTGGAAACGGTAACCTGGGTGGTTTCGGCCTCAGCGGAAATTTTCTTTTGCCGTCGCTTTGGGCGGACGAAAACGAACTCGATGTTGAAGTCACCACAAGCGGGGACGGATTCTGTTTCGATACCGCTTATAATAATGTTATCGGATTGGTACATCTTAAGAATTATTACGATTTGACACGAAATACTTACATGGAACTGGGACTATCGGGTGCGCACGGGTATAACGATAAAGCCAATGAATATGCTACTACGCTGGCAGGTTTGGACCTGACCTGTAAATGGGTACCTGCAGGCCGCTCTCATTACAAAACCATAGAATTCAGGAATGAATTCTTTTTAAGCCACCGTGAACAGGATACGGAGGATATCGACCGCTTCGGATTTTATTCATACATCAAAAATAAAATGGGTGCTCGTTACTGGATCGGACTCAGGTACAGCTATTCCGGAGCGCCTTATGATCCGTATACGGTCCAACATGACATTCTTAAGGATGAATACGATTGGGATATTACCCCGACAATCGATTACTGGCAGAGTGAATTCGTCATGTACAGGCTACAGTACAGTTATACCGAAAGGAGCTACGGTGATCCTGACCATACGGTATTTATCCATACGGTCTGGTCGATGGGACCGCATAAACATGAAGCGTATTAAACTAACTTAACATTGCTGATCAGGCTATTTTTGGAAGTAGTTTGAATCAATCATTATAAAATCAAAAATAAACATAAATTTATTATTAACTGCGGGGAGGCAGGCAATGAGTATTAAAAAATTATTTTTATTATCCATGGTAATATTGATGACATCAATTTCGGGCGCGCATTATTCCTTTGCACAAAAACCCATAAATGTGGTGACAACATTTTCTGACTTTGCATCTATCACCAAAGAAATCGGAAGAGATAAGGTCATCGTCGACTTTCTGTCCCAGGGGGACCAGGATCCCCATTTTGTTGCTCCGAAACCAAGTCTTGCTCTTAAGCTGAAGAAAGCGGATTTGTTTGTGCTCACCGGCATGGACCTCGAACTCTGGGCTTCGACGCTGCTGGATAAAGCCCGTAACAAAAAAATAATGGATGGCGGCATTGGTTATGTAACCGTATATACCGACCTTGAAATTCTGGAAAAACACACAGGAACATTAAGCCGAACCGAAGGTGATGTTCATGTTGCCGGTAATCCGCACATACATACAAGTCCGGTAAACTGGAAAAAAATCTCGGAAAATATTTTGATCGGCCTTAAGAAAGTCGATCCCGATAATGCCGATTTTTACGAAAAGAATCAAAAAGCTTTCGCAGACAAAGTAAACCGAAGCATGTTCGGCGATGAACTGGTTGACCTGCTCGGTGGTGACAGATTATGCGAGCTTCTCATGGCCGGAACATTGTTTGATATGCTCGAGAAGGAATACCAGGGAGAAAAACTCATAATCAAGCTTGACGGCTGGCTTAAAAAAGCGCTTCCTTTTCGGGGCAAAGAAATTGTTGCATACCATAAAAACTGGTCATATTTCGCCCGTGATTTCGGGTTGACAGTCATTGGCTTCATCGAACCCAAACCGGGTATTCCTCCAACACCGCAGCATGTCCAAAATACCATAAATCTTATCAGCGAGCATGGTGTCGATGTCATGCTTGTGGCAAGCTATTTCGAAAAAAGGAAACCGACCACGATAGCGCAAAAAACCGGTATTCAGGCTGTTTTCCTTCCGCTATCCGTAAATGCCATTCCTGCGGTATCGGACAACTTCAAGCTCGTCGACTATTGGATAGACAGCATCAATACTGCCATGAACACAACATCTGAAATCACAACGTCCCAGACGGAGAAAGGCAATTCGAACCGTAACCGTAACAGGGAACAAAGACGAACAGGCAGTGAGGAATAATATTAATCAATGTATTAACCGGTTTTTTCAGGAGAAGCATATGCAGAATTTCCTTTCGTTTTGTATTATTCAGATAGTATTACTCGCTGTCGTATTGTCGGTTCATACATATCTGGGACTTCACATCATACGGCGCGGGCTTATTTTCTCCGACCTTTCTTTGGATCAACTGGCGGCATTGGGTGTTATTGTCGGAATCGGACTGGGAATTGAAGGTGGTACTGCAGGATCATACATAATCTCATTTTTAGCGGTACTTATAGGGGCTGTACTCCTGGCTTTAATTAAACCGCAATCATCAAATATCCCCCGTGAAGCGGTTATTGGTATTATTTATTGCCTTGCTTTGGTAGCCTCTTTTTTGGTTGCCGATAAAATATCGGGGGGCGCTTCATATGTTACTCAAACGCTGTCCGGTTGCATGCTCTGGGTAACATGGCCTCTTGTCTGGGTCACCGTGATATCATATATCCTTATTTCAATTTTTCATTACAGATATCGTGACAAAATAATCGGAATAACCGATAAAAAAAATGTGAAACACGAAAATTTCTGGGATTTGCTGTTTTTTATCACACAGGGTATCATAACCGTTCTTATTGTCCCTATTGCCGGTGTGCTTCTGGCATATGCGTTTCTGATGATCCCGGCGGCTATTGGCGTTCTGTTCACGAAAGGTTGGCCGGATGGCCTGCTGATAGGATGGACAGCCGGATTTGTTGCATCGATGTGCGGTCTTTTATTCTCATATTTTTTCAGTATGCCATATGGGCCGAGTCTGGTGCTCGCTCTCGGCGTTTTCTTTTTCGGCGCGTTGATTTACCGTGTTATAAAACCCGCCTGACAGAAACAACAAATGATACTATAGAAAAAGGATTTAGTATATGGTCGAGGTGGTTCAATTTTTATTCCCGTCATTCGTCGCATGCCTCTCCGTGCTTGCAATCCTCGGATACCTCGGTATTCATGTGATCGAGCGGGAAATTATCTTTATCGATATCGCTCTTGCGCAAATTGCTGCAACCGGCTCCACTCTGGCATTTGTTCTTTTCAGACAAAAATATCCTGAAGGCCAAGATTTTTTAGCAAGAATATTTGCGATCGGTTTTACCATAGTGGCAGCCGCTTTTTTTTCATACATAGCTAAAAAAGTGTCGCAAATCTCGCAGGAAACGGTTATTGGAGTCTCGTATGCTATTTCGGCTGCGGCAACTCTTTTTCTCCTTGCGGTTGCGGCAGGCGGTGATGTTCACATGGAGGAGATGTTTACCGGCAGTATACTCTGGGCACAGTGGCCTGCAATTTTTATCTGTATGATCGTTTATGCTCTGGTTGGCATATTCCACTTTGTTTTCAGAAAACAATTCATACGGTTATCTACAGGTTATTCGAATGCTGATAAACAGGGTATGAATGTAATGTGGTGGGATTTTCTGTTCTATGCCTCGATGGGTTTGGTCATAACCTATACGGTCGAAATGGCCGGAGTGCTTTTGACATTCGCATTCCTGATCATACCCGCGACTTTTTCAGCCATGTTTTTTCAAAATTGGAGTTACAGACTGGTTGTCGCATGGGTGCTTGGTCTGCTTGTTTCGATTGCAGGCCTGGCGTTTTCATATTGGTTCGATTTTTCCTGCGGCCCCTCGATGGTTGCCATCATGGGTGTGGTGTTGATAGCCGCTGCAAGTGTGAAAAGAATATTTGCTACATAGATTTATACATTGAAGATCCCTCCTGTAATCCCCCTTTGTTAAGGAGAGAAAAGTGCCGATATTTGATTTAATATAAAGTGACAAACATATTTTCGTATGAATAATGGCTGAGAATATATGGGCAGGGCCTATCCTACCCATATCTTGAATAACGGGCAACCACAG
This sequence comes from Candidatus Latescibacterota bacterium, assembly GCA_016927495.1. GTDB lineage: Bacteria > Latescibacterota > Latescibacteria > Latescibacterales > Latescibacteraceae > JAFGMP01. Next base: position 27,455 of record JAFGMP010000165.1, read on the forward strand.
GAGTTGCCCCTTCAAGACCATAATATCGGCTATTCAATCTGAGGTGATGTAAAAATCATCTTCTGTCCCTGGTTTGATAAACTCGTTGTTTAGCGATTGCGGAGGATTTATCATGAAACGTATTTGCATGAAGTCTATTCGGATTATGGCGTTAATAACGGCGGTTTTCCTGATCCGAATACCGGATGTGACGGCACAGGCACCCGCCGATACCGTATCAAGTTATACGGGCAGGTCATTCATGATCACCATGCGCGACGGCACCAGTCTGTATACACTGGTTTATGAGCCGGTGACAGCCGTTGAACCTTTGCCGTTTATGATGATGCGCACTCCGTACGGCGTTGAAGGCAGATTCAAGCGGTATATCGACGGCCTGTTTAAAAAAATGGCTGAAGACGGCTATATATTTGTATTGCAGGATATCCGGGGACGATACGAATCCGAAGGCCAGTTTGTGATGATGCGTCCCATCCGCGACCGTAAACAGGCGGAAGCAATCGACGAATGCACAGACACCTTCGATACTATCGAGTGGCTTTTGAACAATATACCCGATAACAACGGACGTGTGGGAATGACAGGGGTATCCTATCCCGGATGGCTTACCGCCATGGCACTGCTCGATCCTCATCCCGCGTTAAAAGCGGCATCGCCTCAGGCTCCTCCCGCCGATATGTTTCTGGGTGACGATTTCCATCATAACGGGGCGTTCCGACTGAGTTACGGTTTCGAATATGTAACCAGGATGGAAACCACGAAGAAGAATTTCATATTCCAGTTCGACATGTACGATACCTATGAATGGTATCTCGATCTGGGCGCTTTATCCAACGTTGACAGGATACACCTCCACGGCTCGCTGCCAACATGGAACGATTTCACGGCTCATCCGAATTACGATGAGTTCTGGCAGCGTCAGGCGTTCACAACGGTACTCGATAAAGTGACTGTGCCAACCCTGAATGTCGCCGGTTGGTGGGATCAGGAAGACTTTTACGGGCCATTGAAAGTATATGACCTGTTCGAAAAACGTGATCCCGACAATCTGAACCGCCTTGTAGTCGGCCCGTGGAATCACGGCGGATGGAGTTCGGGGTACGGTGACGGTTTGGGTAAAATCAAATTCGATAGTCCGGCCGGGTGGTATTTCCGCGAATATATCGAGGCACCGTGGTTTGCCTTCCACCTGAAAGACGGCGAAAATCCCAACATTCCTGAGGCCTACACTTTCCGGACCGGCGCGAACAAATGGATTTCTCACAACGCATGGCCCCCAAAAGACAATGTGACGGTGAAAAACCTGTACTTTCATCCGGACAGGAAACTGTCATTCAGAAAACCGGAAGATACCGGCGATAGTTCATTCGATAGTTATTTGTCAGATCCCACGAATCCGGTACCGTACCGAAAGCGCCCTATCGAACCGACGTATTACTCAAAAGGCTCCGGTTGGGGTATCTGGCAGACGGAAGATCAGCGGTTTGTCGATCATCGCTCCGATGTATTGAGTTGGGAAAC
>JAFGMP010000166.1 GCA_016927495.1 Candidatus Latescibacterota bacterium
AAAAAGGCGGCTCAAGTTTTATCAGCGAGGTGCGGAGCATTATCACAAATAGATAATAAATTATTTCAAAACCAATTAAATGTTATTATATGTTACGCTGAAGAAATAATTCAGCGAGAGGATAAGAAATAATGCCGCCTGGCGAAATTGAAAAAATTCATCCTATTAGCGATCTTCCAATGGAAATTATTGGAATAGCCCTTTTCTTTGGATTTTTTTTAGTGATGGGTTATGGAGAAATGCTTCTTGAAAAAATATTTACAAGTCTTGGTATAGAAGAAGGTAACGCAGGCTTGATTTCATCAATTATAATGTGGTCAATATTTATTGTAGGCACACTTATGTTCATAATGAGTTGATAAAATAATACAAAAGTATTATATCCTTCGTTAACTATCATTACCCTTTAATAAAGAACATGAGAAGATTTATAAACAGGGGGTATGATATAAAACAATGAAAATGTGTTTAAATTTGACGTACGTTTATCGCTACAGGCCCTTTGGGTGTATCGTTCACTTCATACACAACCTTACGGCCTTCTTCGAGACGGCGAAAACCCTCCATTTTAATGCTTGTGTGATGCACGTATAAATCCGGACTGCCATCATCCGGAGTAATGAAACCATACCCCTTTTGATCATAAAAGCTTTTTACCGTACCGTGATGTTTTCCTCTGGCAAAAAATAAACAGACTGTACCTATGGCGAAAAGGGTAATTATAGCGATATATTCATGCTGTTTATTCTTGAATATAGTCTCGTGATAAGCAATATGTTTTTCTCCGTAATAACCTATTCTCTCTTCTATAACGGAACCTATTTTCAAGATGTCTCTAACTAGCAGGCCGACACCAATGTAACTAAAAACAGTTAAAGCATACAGCACTGTTTTTAACTGATGCCTCGATATCGGTGATTTCAGCTTTTTCATATTGCATCCTTCCCGGAATTTGTTAACAAATCCAAATATACTACCTTGCCGGCTTTCGGGGTCAAGATCAAGATTCGACTGTATGGATTTTATTCTTAGTTTGGATACACTGCCTGTGGGGCAACCCCCTGTGGTAGTCCTGTATTATTAATTGTCCGAACCATGATTTTCATGATTAACAATATTAAAAAAATGGGATCTAATTAGATAAAAACCCTAATGCTTGTTGGGACTATTGATGGGGCTAAAATAATAATACTTAGTTAAAATTAAGCTAAATCCAATAAACAATGGTGGGCGATGCTGGATTCGAACCAGCGACATCCTCCTTGTAAGGGAGGCACTCTGAACCAGCTGAGCTAATCGCCCACATCATGTATTATATGTTGATTATTTATTTGCCTGTTTTTTGGAAAGAGGTTCCTGTTTATTATCACCGGTTTCTTTTTGTTTTTCCTCTTCTTTTTTGCCAACTCCGGCAAGAAGTGCAATCGGCATGGCAACGAGATACCCGATTACCAGAATAATCGGTCCCAGGGTTAACGATGTTACACTGTTTGCGTCGCCGATAGAAAGAAAAATATAGCCGAGTATAATGACGCCGACAGCGCCATAATATAATTTCAGGTTTTTTTGCAGATCGATTTCTTTTGTGCTTTTTTTCGGCATATATCCGTTTCCTCTTCTGAGCATATTAAAATAGTACATATAGGATGTGTAGTCAAGAAAATATTGGTTTAAGTCACTTGACAATGAGCTGCAGATACGTTATTTTTTGAATTACCTTCGATAATCGTTTCATTATTGTATATTTTAATTAATATCAATAAGTTGAAGTAATCCGAATTATAATTTGGTTTTTTTTATTTATACATATGTTTTCTTTGAATTTCCTGAATATATGAAAAATAATATAAGTTGTAATACTGAGGAGGACAAAGATGTTTTATAAACCTGAGGGAATAGCTCCGGCAATGCTCACATCATTCGATGAAAATGGGAAAGTTAATGAAGAGGTGATGGGTGATATTGTCGATTTTTGTATCGACAGTGGCTGTAAAATGCTTTTTACGGTGTCAAGTGTGGGTGAATTCGTACACCTTGAAATTGATGAAACCTGTCATCTTATGGATGTTGTGAAAAAAGCCGCCAGAGGACGGGTTCCTGTTCTTGCCGGTGTTACAGCAAGCCATTTTGAAAAATCTATCGAGCTTGCCAAATATGCCCGTGAAATCGGCATGAATGCAATCGTCTGCTCGCCACCGTACTACTATACCGTTAACCAGGACATTATCGAACGTCATTATGAATTGCTTGCAGAAGCTGTGCCGGATATGTCGATCGTCATGTATAATATCCCTCTCTTTTCAACTCCGCTTTCGTATGATCTTGTTAAACGCGTTTCGATGATTCCGAATGTGGTGGCAATGAAAGATTCATCGGGAAGCCTCGTTGATCTTATTCACTTTATGGATAAAACACGTCTTGTCGGATCGGACATTAATGTTCTTGCAGGACGTGAGGAAATCATATTCCCGGCGACAATGATCGGCGGCAAGGGTGCAATGGTGGGAACTGCCACTATTTTCCCCGAAATACATGTAAAAATCTATAATGCAACGCTGGCAGGCGATTACGAAACTGCCCGTAATCTTCAGTTCGCAGTTTGTCTCGCTATCCGTACCATGTTCAGTGTGCCGTTCCCGCTCGGTTTTAAAGCCGCAATGGAAGTTCGCGGTTTCAATATGGGGCCTCAGAAAGTGGCGCTCAGTGAGGTTGACAAAGCCCGTGCGCAGGGGTGTAAAGAACGTCTTTACTCGATTCTCTCCGAACTGTGCGAATATGCTGACATACCACTTATCAGGGGAAGAGGAATATAGATTTCACATTCTTGTTGTTACTTTGCGAATACAAAGAACCCGGAAAATAATTTCCGGGTTCTTATTTTTCCTCTTGACATTACGCATATGTATAATAAATTATAATATATGGCAGGATTATACGAACTCATAAAGGGAGCATATGTGATGAAAAATACCTGCCTGCGTTCTACGTTATTACTATCCCTGGGAATTACCGCACTTCTCGCTGCACTGCTGCTAACGATACCTATGATTTCACAGAAAACCAAACAGTCATTGGTTGATTCGTCTATAATTACTGCTGCCAAACAGGGCGATATTATAATAAAAAACGGTCGTGGCACAATAACCTATGAATTTACACCGGTCAATGCCGACTGCGGGCAGATGCAGGAATATTTGTTCGGTTTCAATAAACCGAAATTATCATTAAAAGATATTTTGAGATTTAAATTTATAAGAAATACTTCCAGGAAGAAACCTAAAACTATGTTTGCTCATATTACAAAAGCCCTCATAAATTATGCTTTTGAAGGGCAAAAAAAACGAATTGACTCGTGTTCTATATTCGATGACCGTCATCTTTTTTTGGAGAAACGTGCATATAATGGTTCAACGACTACCGTAATGTATAAGTATAAATCGAAGTCTAATACTACTCCACGGCGAATTTCGGGAGAACAATTTTCCGGAAATGAGTATTTTGATCCGAGATTTTATGGCTGGTATATAGCTGGTCAGCCGGTTTCGGAGTTTTTGCAATCACATACGACAAACTATGCCGGCGAAGAAATTATTAATGGCTTTGACTGCATAAAATTTGATGGATTACTTGGTAATGAAAAAAAATCCTGTACTGTCTGGCTGGCAAAGGAACTTTACTACCGACCGGTTTGTGTTGAAATTGAAGAGGATCAAAAAATACATGATAAGCCGCTGATTTCGGTAATACATACCGATTATAAGAAGTATGAAAAGAATGTTTTTTTTCCGCTTCAAATAGTTAGAGAAACATGTATTGTCAATAAAAAGACCGGGGAACGTGATCTTTTTATACGTGAAACCATTATTATTCACGATGATTTCACTTTGAACGCTGATATACCTGTGGCATTATTCGATATTACCGGTGAAGAACCATTTGAAGTGCCGGAATCATTTTTAAATTATGACTACGATGACAAAAAGATACTCCCTGATCCCGATATAATCAATACACCGGAGCGTATCGGCAAAATAAACAATACTAAGGTAGTATCGATAAATATTGGGAATGACAGAGATGATATTAAAATCGGTCGACAATTTATGTCATATTCATACATATCCCCTTATAATCATAGTGGATTAGATATTTTTGTCCCTGATTCATACAGAAAGAATATAAATTATCCGGGAGGCCGATTGTTTTATTCGGATGATGTTTTAAAACATCAATCCGTAAAATTCAGTCAAAGATTTGTAGTGGGTGGACGGATACACTAAATTATTAAAATGTCTGAACCGCAGATATCCATGATGAAATGATGACCGTGATTTTTAAACCGCTTCAATGTGACACGTCCGTTTTAATATGAATATATTCGTTTTTTAATCCTATAATCATGAAAATCTTGTGAATCATGGTTCAGACAATAATCCTGGGCAGACCACGGGTCTGCCCCTACAGATGCCTTGTACCTTATCTCTTGTCTCTTGTACCTGTCTTTTTCTCCTTCTGCCATTGTGCCTCTGTGCTTTTTACCTCGTCTTTTTAATCATCTTCGGGTCAAAATGTTTTTTTTATTCACTTGTTTTCTGAAAAAATCAGAGTCACCATAATCAGATTAACCTTGTGTTTGTCCTTATATTTACGTAATATTAGGCGAAAAGGGGAGTCATCACAAATCTGCCAACGAAAAGGGCTCTGTTTAATGCGGAATGATAGACCCGTAAAACAGTCGAGCGTTTTTTCACTGATTTCTACAATTAATATAGCAGCGTCTTTTTTTATTTTTTTCGAGTCCTGTAAGGTTTATCGATATATACCTGACTACTACCTGAATTTCCTTATTCTTATGTTCACTATTTTCCATTCCATAACATCTGATTTACTCAAAATACAGGTTATTTCCTTAGTGATGCTGATAGCTGATAAATTTGCTGATTATACATATAATAATATAACCAAAGTCGGCGATATGCCTGTTAATTGTGTTTTGGTCTGACATATTGCCGATCTTTCGGTGATTGACATTGAACGATATATTGATGTAATTGTATAAAATACAAATATTTACGCCGATATATGATAAGTGGCATATATATTGCGGTTTTTAATAATAAATTTCAAGTTTATCAGGTGATATTATTTTCTAATTGAATAAACATGCTGAATAATAAATTATTGTAACTGTTCAATATTATTTTCGAAATGTATATATTAAATAACGAATAAATGTAATGCTGATCACAGATAATAAAAACCAAAAGCATTAATAATTGAAATAATAGTTACATGCTTTCCTGCGCGGGGGAAAAATATGAAAAATATGTTATATACAATTTCACTGTTAATAATAACTTGTTATTTCGTCGTCAGTTCATTGATGGTCGAAGCGCGAGACAATGATTCGGATGATATGGCAAAAAGGTATCCCCCGGATCGTTATCTGGTGCGTCCCGGCGGAGGCAGTTCCCCGGAAAATGCTTCGGAGGCTGCACGGCTTGAGATAGCGAAATATTTCGAATCGAAAATCTCCGGTGAGTCGATTGTAAAGGAATGGGCCGAAAGCCATACCGTTAAAGGAAAGACAACCCAAAAGCATGCTACCGAACTGTCGAATATTATTTCTGTCAGCGCTAACCGTGAAATACCCGGCATAGAGATAACCGGAACTCAGCAGGATAAAAAAACGGGAGAATACACTACATGGGCGGTTCTGGAAAAGAATGCATATATCTCGGTACTCAAAGACAGAATCTCCAAACGTGACAGTGAAACAGATCAATACCTGGCTGGTACCGGAACAAATGACATGCAGAAACTCAGGAACCTGAACAGGGCTCTTCAGAATTTGATCGAACGCGAAAAAGACCGTCGCGATCTGACGCTGCTTGATCCGGACAGTATGGTTGAATCAAGAAACAATATTTTACAGGATGTTCTGAACAATATCGATAATCTTGTCTCGGATTCGTTCGATGTGGGGCTTGTATTCGAAGGCGATGTCGACAGCAAAGTTCGCACCGGAATAACTCAGGGAATTGTGGACGCCGGTATCAGGATTAAAGAGTTCAGGGAATTTTCCGCAGCCTGCAAAACTGGTAATGATCTGATTATGTCGGTAAAACACGATGTGAATGAATATACACGGAATCAAAAAATGGGACAAAAAGACTATGAATTTTTTTATTGTTCCTGGGTACTCTCTGTCAGTGTTTATGATCCTGAAACTACGGAAGTTATCGATACGTTTGTGCAAAAAAATGACATAAAGAATGTGGGTGGCGGTCAGGCCAAAACGCAGGATGATATGGTCAGAAACATTCTGCAGAATCAGGTCCCGGGAGTTACGGCATGGGTATATAAACTCATATTCAGTCCGCCGGAAAATTAGTATTGTGATAAGGTATCGTATCGTTTCAGCCGGGAAAATATTTTCTACATATAAGTTACTTTTTTTAGTCCTTTCTTCGATCATGGTATAATGTGTATGATCCACAGTTATGGATTTGCGAGGTGGGAAATTATGAGAGGTATAAAGAAATCATTTCGAACAATTCCGATGAAAGCTCTCGGATTCATTCTTGTTATTCTGGTATTTGTCGCAGCGGCAAAAACGGTCAAAGTTAACAAGGAAACACCCGGCCGTGAGGGACCGGGATCCTATTATGAATTAAAGGTACTAATTCCAGCAGGAACAAAGCTCGAGGTTGTGGAACAGAAAAAGCACTGGTATAAAGTCAAATACAATAAAATACAGGTTTGGATTTCAGAAAATGCACTTATCCAGCAAACCGGCAGGGCTGAAGATCCGTTTGCCACAATGGCGCTTGGGACTGCACAGGCCGAAGCCTCATCCGCCACAATTGCTGCTGCCATTAAAGGATTCTGGACCCGGTATTCAAGAACTAATAAAGCTAATCTCGCGGAGCTTCCGGTAGATGGCTATGATATTCCCCCTGCAAATTTTGAAGCATTTGCAGAAAAAAGAGCTAATGCGGTTTCACAGGATGAACTTCTCAAAAAATATAAACTATCCGACAAATACAGCGATCCCAAAATACCCTATGTCAAGGAACAACAGTCCGGATATTCCATTGCATCATCCGTCGCGGAAGGCACATTACTTGAAAATATGGAATTGCTTACCTATATCCATTCTGTCGGATGGTACCTCGCTGAAACAACAGAACGTCCCGACATTAAATATATCTTTTATATCCTCGATACCGACAGAGTCAATGCGATTTCCTGCCCCGGAGGTTATATCGTACTCACACGGGGTTTGCTGAAGCTTCTCGATAATGAAGCCGAACTGGCGGCTCTGTTAGCGCATGAAATGTCTCATGTCATTGCCGGGCACGGAATGAGGGAAGTATATCAGGATGAAGCAAGAATTACGGCAGACAATGCGTTTTCATCCCTAAGCAAAGCGACTGGCGGTAGTTCGGAAATGGAGGAGGAACTTATCGCCATAACGAACCGTGCGGCAGCAATAGCCCGCAGTCCGAAACTGGATGAATATGAGTTCGAGGCAGATAAATTGGCTCTTCGTTATATGGCAAGATGCGGTTATGATCTCAACGGGTTGATCGGACTTCTCAATAAACTGAAAACCGAACATGACCGTAATGTCGATATGTTTGATCTTAATTACCGTAACCACCCCGATATTAAAAAGCGTTTACAGTTATCGGAAAAAGAAATATCACAATATAATAATTATTCGGGCAATACTTATACCGACAGTTATAGAGAAAATATGGTATTCTGACAACGAATTCACTTTTTTTTTTATTTAACGAACATTTTTGGGAAGAATAGCGATTTATGCCGGGTTTTTCCAGTAAACGTAAAACATTTATCTTTGACCTGCTCATCATCAGCACCGTTTTCTGTCTGATGCTGGCATTTCTCACCTACGATACGGTGCAGATGTTTAACTGGAAACTTTTCGATACGCTTATGCATATACGGCGTCAAACCACTGTAAAAAGTGAAAATGTGGCGATTGTCTGTATTGATCAGAGAAGCCTCGAGTATTATCTGGAAAATGGCGTGAGTTGGCCCTGGCCCCGTGAATTTTACAGCAGGCTTACAAATTATCTTTCCGGTTGCGGCGCACGGGCGATCATTTATGATATAATATTTTCCGACCCTGACTTCGAACGCTCTGGTGAAGGCGGGAAAATTGCCGATGTAGACTTCGGCGATGCTATTCGTGAGTCGGACCGAACATATCTTGTCGTGCAGGCATATCCCGATTCCATTCCTGAAAATCCTCACTCTGAAAGTTTTTATCTCACGAACGATACCATATATAAAAAATATGATGCTTACTCAACCCAATATGCGGTTTTTCCTCTTGAGGTATTGTCGGCAGGCGCTAAAGGCCTTGGGCTCGCTAATGTCGATCCTCCTGAAGTCGACGGTATTTACCGGCGATATCCGCTCGTACGAAAAATTCACAATAGATATGTGCCGTCACTCGCCTATAGTGTCGCCCGTGACATTCTGGGTGAAGAAAATATTCGTGAAAGGCTGTTCGATTCTTCGGGAAAAAGCCGGTATGTCGATAAAAATGGGATGCTTCTGTTGAACTGGTATGGAGAATCCGGTCCCACAGACGGAGTTTTTACCTATTATTCTTTTCATGGGGTGATAGATTCTGCGATTTCGGCTGAACAGGACAAGCCGTTATTGATACCGAAAGAAGCATTTAAAGATAAAATTGTTATTGTCGGGTCAAATGCACCGGGGCTTCTCGATCTTAAACCGACTCCATTCAGCACACAGGAGACACCCTATCCGGGAATGGAAATCCATGCCACTGCCATCGAAAATTTTCTTAATGACGATTTTATATACAGAGTGCCGTTATGGATAGTCGCTCTTTGCATGATGTGTGCGATTTTGGTGATATTTATCGGTTTCAAATACCTGACCCAGTTGAAATTTTTTATTGCGGTATTTGTAGCCTGTATAATTGCGGAATTATTAACAGCATTTGGAGTGTTATCCGGCAACAACGTGATGCCCTGGGTGGAAATTCTCGGTGCAACAACCCTGTCGTTTGTCGGACTGGTTTTATCGGGATATTTCAGGGAAAGCAAAGATAAAAAGATATTACGGCGAAGTTTCGAACGGTATGTGAACGATTCCGTTCTGGAGGATATACTCGAAAATCCTAATTCCGTTGATTTCGAGGGCCGTGTTCTGACAGCTACCATCATGGCTACCGACATTGCAGGCTTCACATCAATCTCTGAGAAGCTTTCTGCCCATGATGTGGTTTCACGGCTAAATGACTATCTTTCGGAGGTCTCGGAAATAATCATCGACCACGGCGGCTATATCAACAAATATATCGGTGATGCGATTCTCGCTGTGTTCGGTGCATTCGGGGAGAACGAGCACCACAAACGGGCATGCATTGCCGGTGTCAATGCAATGAAAATCATCGAGCGGAAAATTTCCGAAGCCAAAATAAATAATCTTGACCCGTTTGTCACCCGTATGGGAATTACGACTGGCGATTTGACGATGGGAAATATCGGGTCGGCCCGAAAAATCGAATACACGGTTATCGGTGATTCGGTAAATTCGGCGTTCCGTCTCGAAGGCCTTAACAAATATTATAACACCCGGCTTTTGGTAAGTGAATATACACGGGCAGGTGCAGGAGATGATTTTGAATTTCGTCTCATTGACCTTGTCAAAGTGAAAGGGAAGGAAACCCCTGTCGGAATATATGAACTTCTTGGAATGAAAGATGATGTAAGTCCGGTAAAACTGAGAAACCGTGATGAATTCGAGGATGCGGTGAATTATTACCGGGAGGGAAATTTTGAGCGGGCGCTTGAGAAATTTTCACGGCTTACCGATGCCGGGGATCCTCCCTCGCCGGTGATGAAGGAACGCTGTGAGTATTTTCTTAAAAATCCTCCCGGCAATGATTGGGCCGGCGTATGGACAATGACATCGAAGTGATTGAATTGTGAAGGGACAAAATTACAGAAGTACAAAGAGAAAATATTATTAATGTTCGGTAAGGAATAGTAATTTTTATAGTTTAACTTGACAACATGTTGTTGTTTATGATAATTAGTGAGATATTTATTGATAAAATATTATAAAAAATACCAACGAGAAATGGTGGCAAAAATGAAAACACGAAGAAAAAAGACAGTAATATTGGGCATTGTACTTACGTTGTTTTTGATACAATCGGAAATTGTCACGGCTCAGGAAAGTACTATTACAAATCCGTCAAAACTCGCAGAAATTTTCCGTAACGCGGTGCTCAAGAACGTCGTTTCGGTTGAAAAAACTTCGACCGAACGTGTCAATTCACCGAGTCCTGAGAGAATTGACAACTTTCTGAAAATGGGAAAAACCGTTTCACTGAAATCTTCAGCGCAGAACGAAGTTAATCCGGGAATCCAACTTACATTCAGCGGTTATAATAAATTGTATACCGATTGGTCGTCTGACGGCGATTGGATAACTTATGCCGAATCCGGCGATGATGGGCTTTTCGATATCTGGATAGTTCCTACTGCGGGTGGGAAACCAGTTAATCTGACGGGAAATCTGGCTGGTGATTTTCTTTTTCCATCATTTTATGCCGACAACAGAACGGTTGTATTTACCAACAACAACACATCAACAATCGAAAGTATCGATATCATTACCCTGCAACATGATGTTTTGCTATTCAATGCAGTAAGAGGATTCTGGAGCAATACCGGCAGGTATTTTATTTATCGTATCGCCGATACGGCTGAGCTTGCCATTGTCGATACAGAACTCTCTGATTCATGGATTCTTGCCGATGGGGATAATTCGTATGGTGTCTCATGCTTTACTCCTGATGAAAAATTTATCATAACCTCCGTATTAACCGAAAGTGGGGAAAAATTATTCAGGACATCGATTGAAGGCGGTGGATTGGAGCAACTTACCGATAATGAAGGAAGGCACTGGTTTCCAAATGTGTCACAGGACGGAATATGGGTGATTTACGCATATTACGATATGGATTATATCGATAGTAAAATAATGGTTTACAATATGGAGACCGGTAAATCTCAAATTGTGTTTCCCGATATGGCTGCTATTCAATCGAGCCCCAGCTTTTCACCTAACGGCTTGAAATTCAGCTATCTTTTAGGGTTAGATGTTTCTTATGAAGTATTTACAAAAGTTTTTCCATTTGCCGTACCTCCTGCACCTGAACTCGATATTACTGCCCCCGATGGCGGAGAAACTCTGATTGCAGGAGAATATTTTGACATCATGTGGGATGTTGATGGAATAGGGAAAGTTAAACTTGAATATTCGATTGACGGAGGTTCTTCATGGAATTTGATAGCTGACAATGTAGCGGCTGCAGATGGCTGGTTCGGATGGGAAGCTGTGCCGGATGTAGCATCAGATAACTGTTTTTTAAGAATCACCGGTGCTGCTCTTGATGGTTCGGGCATTGTCGAAGACTGGAGTGACGGCACGTTTTCGATCAGCGGTGCGCCTTATCTCAGGGTAATCGCTCCAAACGGCGGTGAAAAATGGGAAATTGGGAAATCCTATGACATAAAGTGGGAAGTCAGGAATGTTGAGAAAATAAGAATAGCATATTCCACGGATGACGGCTCAAACTGGACGAGGATCATCCGGGATGTAGATGCAGCACCCGGAAAATTTACGTGGACAATTCCGAATGACCTGACCCCGTCCGAAACATGCAGAATGCGGATAGTCGACGAGTCGAATGATGAGGTTTTCTCCGAAAGTTATACTGTTTTCACCATTGCCACAACCGATACAACGCCTTATTTACGCGTGATATCCCCCAATGGCGGTGAAGAACTCGAAATTCTCAAGAATTTTGAAATCACATGGGAAGCGAGGAATGTCAGTACGGTATCCATTTCCTACGCCACCGATGGCGGAGTTCACTGGAAACAGATAGCATCAAATATTGATGCATCAGTTGGTACATATATATGGAGAGCGCCTGATGATCCATCAACTGCATGCAGGATCAGGATTCAGGATGAATCATCGGATCTTACCGTGCTCAGCTATACTAATTTCAAAATTTTACGTGCATTCAATGAACCCTGGGTACGAGTAATTTCTCCCAATGGCGGTGAGGAATTGAAAGGCGGTGCTGTCCGTAACATTCTTTGGGAACCGAGTGGAGAACTTACAATCCAAATCAGGTTGAGCACTGACGGGGGTGAAACATGGAAAGTCATTGCCGATGATATTACAAATAACGCCGGCGCATATTCCTGGACGGTGCCCTATAATACCGCTTCGACCAATTGTCTTATCTGGGTTGGTGATCCTGATTATGCAAAGAGATATGATACGAATGATGTACCTTTTACCATTTTAGTTACCCCACAGGAAGAAAGTGTAGAAGTGCTTACTCCGAATGGTGGTGAAGAGTGGGTGTCCGGTGGTACATATGAAATCAAATGGAGTTCGACAGGTGTATCGAATGTTGCCATATACTACTCACTCGATGACCGTGTGAACTGGTTCAGTATATCCGAGGGGACACCGGCATCTACGGGTGCAATTCAATGGATTACTCCAAAAGACACCGAAGCACATTACTGCTATATCTGGATCGGTGATATCGAGAATGATCAAATCCAGGATGAAAGCGATGCCAGGTTTTCAATTGTTCCTTCTGTGGTGGGTCGGAGCGTTCATGTTCTTTCTCCTAATGGCGGCGAAGAACTTCAGACCGCCGGGACATATGAAATAAGGTGGTCGGCTCTCGGTATCAGAACTGTGACAATATGGTATTCAATCGATGACGGTATCAACTGGATTCCCATCATAGAAAATTTCGATGCCACCAACGGTGCATATTTATGGGTGGTACCGACCGATCTTGTCACATCAAAATGTCACATAAGCATAGGGGATTCAAACGATAATGCCGTATATGATGTAAGCGATAACTATTTCACTATTGTAAGCGGTGGCACAAGCGGTTTACAGGCATTCGATTATTTTGCTTTGCAGACAGGTGCAACATGGTCTGGAACCGGAGTTGAAACCGATGTCGATGGCAATGTTCTCGATTCGTATGATTATACCACGACTATATCGGGAACAACCGAAATTAACGGTAAAACATATTGGATTCTCAGTAGTGACAGTACGGATTATATACGTATAGATAACAATATAGTGTGGGTTTATACCGGAGACATTTCTTCCCCCAAAGTAATGTCCCTTGCAAAGACAGCGAGGGCGGCAAAAGCTGAAAAAATAGCAAAAATTGCACGGGCTGTTCAGGAAGATGAATGGCCATTTTATAATTTCAATGTTCCGCAAGGCGGTGTGTGGGATATATATACATGGGCTGATTCAGGTGAAGACTGGTCAAGTTTTTCAAAATATACCGGAAAATTAATTGGAGTGGAGTCCGTAACCGTTCCTGCAGGATCATACTCTAATTGTGCTGTTTTCCAGATGAATTTCATTTCTACCTACACATCATCCGGTTCAACTTCTTCCGATGCAGAGACCAGTACCTGGCGATCGGTTTCCACCGATACCGTATGGCTGGCTCCCGGAATTGGGCCGGTACAATACACCGAACACTATAAGGATTTTGAAAATGGTGTTCTTGTCGATGAGAGTTTTACCACTGAAAAAATGTCTTCGTTCGCGGTTGAAGGCGGAGTTGCCCTGACTTTACTTACTCCGGCAGGCGGCGAACAGTTTGCGGCAGGATCTGAAATTACCATAAAGTGGGCATCGACGGATATCTCTTATATCGATATTGGTTATTCGATTGACGGTGGTTCTACCGATACGATGCTTGCCGAAAACTTTGATGCGACGAAGGGGTCGTTTGTATGGCAGATTCCAAAAGAAATCGAATCCTCAAATTGTTATGTATGGATCAACGATTCGAACAATCAAAGTGTTGAGGATTCGAATTCGGAACCTTTTACCATTTATACCGCAGCGACAAACGAAAAGGCGGTTTTCAGCCTTGACACCGATTTAAAAACTGTTGGTTTTCAGGGAAATGTTCCTGTAGGAAATATCAATGCCGGAGATACAGTCGGTTTTGTTATTTATGCAGGGGAATGGCTGACTTCAAGCACTGCTGTGATAACGATGAACTGGGATGGCGCATATGCCGGATTTCTTGATATGTTTGATAACCTCGATGGCAGTCAGATATATATCAACGGTGAAGATATGACGCTGCCGTCAGAAAAAAACGTATTTGTCAGGGCTGGTTCACCATCTCTCGTGAATATTGTCGATAGTTCCGAAGGCAGTGTAAAAATAGCGTTTACCGGTTCAAGTGTTTCAAGTACCGCTGCACCAACCCTTTCCTCGGGGATGGTGATATTTGCCGTGTTTAAGACAACCGACGCGTTTGGCTCATCTGACAGTCTTGTTGTTAATGTCGGAATCAATTTATCCGACGGGAGCGGTGGCGTTAAAAACCTGGGCGAGCGACGATTCAAAGCGTTTGGATCACAGGAACAATCCATAACGTTACTGTCTCCAACCGGAGGTGAAAACTGGGCAGCGAGTTCCACACATACCATCGAATGGAATGCGGTCGGGGTTGAGGATATTTTTATTTCAGTCAACTGGAATGGAATGGCTTCGGGTGAATGGTATTATATCTATAGCGGTGCCGAACATATCGATGCGAGTCTGGGTTCCCTTGAATGGACCATACCAGGTGATATCAATTCCACCGAATGTAATATCTGGATCAAAGCCAATGATGCGGAGAGTGTGGAAGCAGTCAGCGGACAATTCACAATCTTTACGGAGACTCAGGAGCCTTCGCTTACGCTTCTTTCCCCTCAGGGAGGTGAAGAATGGGCTGTCGGAACCACTCAACGAATCGAATGGGAAGCGTCTAATGTTGAGTATATTGAAATTGTCATTCTTTATGAAGGAGTAGATGGGGTATTATATTATCTTACAGCCGATACCAAGAGTGTGGATGCTTCGATAGGATAT
Organism: Candidatus Latescibacterota bacterium; assembly: GCA_016927495.1. Taxonomy (GTDB): domain Bacteria; phylum Latescibacterota; class Latescibacteria; order Latescibacterales; family Latescibacteraceae; genus JAFGMP01. Next base: position 15,025 of record JAFGMP010000166.1, read on the forward strand.
TACAATTGGTTCGTTACGGTACCTGCCGGTATTACACCAACCGATTGTTATATTTTTGTGAGAAAAACGGATGACTATTCAATAAATGATTTTAATGCGACGCCATTTTCAATAATCGAGGGAGGACAGGAAGCAACACTTGAACTGATTACGCCAATAGGCGGAGAAAAGTGGTTTATAAGATCCGAACAGACCATACGATGGCGTTCAACCGGTATCGAGTTCGTAAAACTTGAATATTCGACCGATGGTGGTTCATCCTGGAAATTAATAAAAAATAATGTTCCCGCTTCTACAGGTGTAATAGCGGCATTAGGATCGTTCCGCTGGATTGTACCGGATGAAATTACTACTCAATGTCTGGTACGAATCAGTGACGCCTCCAATTCCGATTTGAACGATGTATCGGGAAATGCATTTTCGATAACCGGTGGAAACTTTATTACCGTTACCGCACCTGAGGAAGGTAATGTTTGGTCTGTCGGCGCCGAGTATGAAATCAGATGGATATTCGAAGGTGTAAATAATGTTAAGCTTGAATATTCGACTAACAGTGGATCAGATTGGACCGTTATCGAAGAAAGCGTAACTGCCTCCACGGCATCGTATATGTGGACAATTCCCGATAAGGTTTCAAGCCAGTGTGTAATAAGGATTTCCGATGTTTCCGATGCGTTGATCTTAGGTGAGAGCGGACTTTTCACCATCTCGCAGCCTAATATCACGATTCAGCATGCCCCTATTACCACAGCGGCAGAAAATGCAGAGTTTACCTTTAACGCTCAGGTGACAAGCGATGCCGATATCGATCAGGTTATCCTGTATTACAGAAAAACGGGTAATAAAACATTTGAAAATCAACTCGAGTTGAAAGATTCGGGTAATGGAAAGTATTCGGGTAAGATCGTGGCCGGTATTTTCACGGCTCCCGGCATGGAGTACTATATTATCGCCCGTGACAGCAACAATAAACAAACCCGTAACCCAATCGATAATGAATTCCATTCGATAACTGCTCAGGTTCCGGACATTAAATCAACATTTACAGTACCGGGCGGGTCGGCACAGACCAGCTACCGTATGGTATCCGTTCCGCTCAATATTACAAAAACCAATATTGCCGATCAGTTAACCGGGAGGCTCCCCTTAGGAACACAAGGACCCGACTGGCGTATGTTCAGATATTCACCAGGAAGTACTTCACCGGCAGAATATCCCAACATTCAGGGATTTACTCCCGGCACGGCATACTGGGTAATATCAAAACAGAATTATCAGTTGAGCGCGCCGCAGGGTGTAACGGTTACTACGGGTGAATCGTTTAAGATTGAACTGAAACAGGGATGGAACGACATCGCAAATCCATGGATGTTCAATATTACCTGGAATGACAAGGAAAATCCCTCAGGGGCAAATCTGGATATCTGGAGTTATGACGGAAAATGGACAGGCCCTAATACGGCAACTGCCATGGAACCGTGGAAAGGGTATGCTGTGTTCAATTATGAAAGCAGCGCCAGGATAATTTACCTGAAACCCGGAACAACACAACAAGTCGACAAGACGGTTGCAGAAGCAGGCGAACCGGAATGGTTCATTACTATTGGGGCCATGGCCGGAGAAGCTGTCGATACTGTCAATTATCTTGGTGTAAGGTCCGATGCTTCGGTTGAATGGGACCGGTATGACCATGTCGAACCGCCGGCGGTCGGTGAATATGTGTCCGTGGCTTTCCCTCACAGTGACTGGACGAAATATCCCTATGATTACACTATTGATTTCAGACCGCCGGAAAAGTCGGTTTCATGGGAGTTCATAGTTCGGACAAATATAGGGCGTGAGAATGTACACGTGGAGTTAGAGGGTATGGAAACCATTCCCGAGGAATCGCTGCTGTATGTAATCGATCACAAAACCGGTGAACCGGTTGCTTTGAACGGGAACTCTTTTAATTTCGTTTCGGGCAGTAACGTCACAGAACGTCAGTTTACGCTTGTCGTTACATCTGACGATGATTTCGGCAACGGGACAAAATCACTGCCGGAACAGTTTGTTACAGCCACCTGTTATCCCAATCCCTTTAATCCGCAGACAACTATCAGATATACGGTCTCGATGCCCGGACTGGTAAAAATCACCGTGTTCAATGCCTTGGGACAGAAAGTAAGGGATTATGATTTTGGCTTTACCCAGCAGGGTACTCATGAGTTTATATTTGATGCAAGTGACCTGACATCGGGGCTCTATTTTTACAAAGTCGATTCGGGTAAAGCATCGGTGACGGAAAAAATGCTGTTCATGAAGTAAAAAAATCACAGATTATGGTGTGGCTTCACGAATATAATGTACAGCGGGAGTCAGGGTACGGTAATCGAAATATATGGAGTGAAATATTATGATTAAGCGATTGATTTGGCCTGTGTTGTTATCTCTAATACTCATGCAGCCGTGTATCGGTTATGCACAGAATAAACAACAGCTTAAAATTGGAGATGATTTTCCCGGATTTTTTTCAACGGACCTTGAGGGCAATATGTTTTTCCTGAAAGATCATATCGGAGAAGACGCTGAGTTCAAGCATGCAGGCATCATCTTCAGTTTTTGCGCATCATGGTGTAAACCATGCAAAAAAGAGATTCCGGAACTGGAAAAGCTCCACGCCAAATATGCAGACAAGGGAATTGCAGCATATCTCATAGCAGTGGGTGAGGACAAAACAAAGGTAGGGGAATTTATCTCCGATTTGGGAACATCCCTGCCGGTACTTGTTGACCGGTATCAGAAAGCACTTGAACAGGTGGGACGTCCCGGGCTTCCTCACACGGTTTTTATCGACAGAGCGGGTAAAGTACGGTTTGTCAATACCGGATTTTCCGAAAATACAGCGGGTGAAATCATGGAAAGACTTGAAAATGAAATTAAAACTGTTGCTGATTCCGGTTCTTCTTCTGAGTAATGTGACAGGTATCACGGCGCAGCAGGATACAAAAGTCAGAATTTTATTTACGAATAATTCAAACGGCAAACTGGAGAATTGCCACTGCCGTAATGATAATACGGGGGGCCTTGCCGAACGTGTTGGTTTTTTGAGGGATTACCGTAAAAAAAATACTAATGTTTTGCTCTTAGATTCCGGCGGTTATATGGGACTTTACGATATTGATAAAAAAGGGCCCAAAATATTAAGGCTGATGAATATGATGCAGTACGACGGATGGGGAATAGGCGATCAGGAACTGTACCGGAGTTTTAAACGGTTCATATCGCAGTTCGGCGGATTCAGGGAGCATATGATAAACGCATCGCTGGTTGATGAAAACGCCGCACCGGTATTTGAGCGGTACAAAATTTTTACCTTTGGCGCCGTCACGATAGGGGTAACCGGGTTAGTTTCCGGAGAGACGTTCCGGTTTTTTCCCGATGAAAGCCGTGACTTTGTTTTCGAGAGTCCCGAAACAATTCTTGAAGAGTTGATTCCTGAGATGAAAGAATCCTGTGATTATATAGTTGTTCTATCCCAGATAGGGAAAAATGGTGATGTAGCCCTGGCAGAAAAACGTACGGATATCGATTTGATAATCGGCGGACACTCCCAGACACTATTGGAAGAGGCAATCGAAGTTTCGGGGTGCCGTATTGTTCAGGCAGGAAAAGGTGGCGGGCGAGTAGGCGAAATAACACTGACATTTGATGCGGAAAAAGTATTGAGGAATTTTACATACAGGTTGATTGAACTGGATGAATCCTATTTAATACCTGATGATATAAAACCTATTTTAACAGATAAATAACATCCTTGAGAGGAGGAGTGAAATGATAAAAAAAGCGCTGACGATATATTTGTCAATATACCTGATCGTGGGAGGATTTTTGGCGGTCAGGAGCGCCGGAGCACAGGATGACAGGGTTTATACTCTGGCTGTCCTCGATTTGGAACCGAACCAGGTGTCGCTGGGTGAGGCGAAAGGATTGTCGGATAAACTACGTTCCGAAATGTCGCAGCTTATCAGCAGGGGTGCAAACTTAAAAGCAAAATATGATCTTTTGGAACGCACTCAGATCGATAAGATACTCGATCAGTTTGAGATTCAGAATATCGGTTGCGTGTCAGATTCGTGCGCGGTCGAATTCGGAAAGATGCTGCAGACCGACCGGATTCTCGTCGGCTCGGTAAGTCTTATCGGAGAGACATATTCGGTTATTGCACGTATCGTCGATGTTGCAAGCTCCAAAACGGTTGCCTCGGCGGACCGTCAGTTGCGGGGTTCCATCGACGATGTCATGGTCGGATTACTGGGTGAGGTGGCCAGCGAGCTTCTTCTTGTCCCGGTGAAAAAGAAATCGAATAAAAAGTGGTATATTTTGGCCGGTGTAGTAGTGGCCGCAGGAGCGGGAGCAGCAGCCATGGGTGGTGGTTCGGGAGGAGGTGGTGAAACGCCTGTTGTTAATTTGCCGTTCCCTCCGGACAGGCCGTAGCAATAAATAATAGTATTAATATCCGTGTTGTTTAACTCATTTTTTAAGGAAAGGAGAATTACAATGTCCAGCTTCAGGTATTGCGGTTTGTTTTTTTCACTACTCGCTGTTACAGCGCTTTTAATCGGAGCGTGCGGCGGTAATGTCAGCAAAGGTGATGTTCCCAATTGGTTTTTGAATCCTCCGAAGGATGACGACAAAATTTACGGAACAGGCGCTTCCGAACCGATGCCATCGGTACAGCTCGCAAAAAGAGCGGCTGACGACCTTGCCAGAACGTCTATAGCAAGCGTCATCAATTCGGATGTCGCATCGATGATGAGAAATTATCTTCAGCAGAGCGGAACGATGGAGGCTGCCCGTGCCCTGCAGTTTACCGAGGCTGTGACCAAAGTAGTGACCGAGGTCTCACTTAGTGGTGCGACGATCACCAAAAGTGAAATGAAAGGCGGCAGGTGTTTTTCACTCGCGGAGATTTCAAAAGATTCGGTCAATAATGCGCTTCTTAATGCAGTGAGGGATGCTGCTGCCGAATTTTCAGAACTGAAGGCAAGAAAAGCGTTTGACGATCTTAATAATGAGATAAAGAGCGGGAACATAACAAAATAGGTAAATACTTCACGTTAGAAATTTGTTTATTCAAGAAGCCCTGTCGTAAATTATCCCGGCAGGGCTTTCACATAAATTGATCTGTCAGTAAGTTATTAATAACACGGATATGCCTTTCCGCTTGACACGTGTCATGAATGTTGCGTATATAATTCAGGTAAATGATTCCGTACAGCACAGTGTTTTTACACTATATCCACGATTCAAAGATCCGTGTACTGTTTTATTCAGGGAGATTACATGAACACAAAGATCGGCAAAGTTCTCGTTGTAGATGATGATAAAGATGTATTGCTTGCTGCGCGACTGCTGTTGAAAAAACATGCTGAACTGGTGCATACCGAAACAAATCCTGAAGTTATTCCCTCCCTTCTCAAAAATGAAAATTATGATATCATATTGCTTGATATGAACTTTACTGCCGATGCATCGAGCGGGCAGGAAGGTTTTTTCTGGCTGAGCAAGATTTTCGAAATAGATTCCTCCGCAGTAGTTGTAGTAATTACCGCATATGGCGATGTGGAAATGGCTGTCCGCGCTATTAAGGAAGGTGCTACCGATTTTGTGCTCAAACCCTGGCAAAATGAAAAACTGCTGGCCACATTATCAGCCGTCATGAAACTCCGTACGTCGAGGACTGAGGTTAACAGCCTTCGACTGCGGCAAAAACAGTTAAGCGCCGACCTCGATCAGCAATTCGGCAACTTCATCGGCGTGTCGTCTCCAATGCAGAAAGTGTTTACCACGATTCAGAAAGTGTCGCAGACCGACGCTAATGTGCTCATTTTGGGTGAAAACGGCACGGGTAAGGAACTGGTTGCACGGGAACTTCACCGCCAGTCATTGCGTACAAATGAAGTATTTATCAGTGTCGATATGGGAGCAATAAGCGAAACATTATTTGAAAGCGAGCTTTTCGGTCATGTAAAAGGGGCGTTCACCGATGCCAGGGAGGACCGTGCGGGTCGATTTGAGGTGGCATCTGGCGGTACATTGTTTCTCGATGAAATCTGCAATCTTCCTTTGCCGCTTCAGGCCAAAATTCTTACCGCTATCGAGAATCATGAGGTAACCCGTGTGGGATCGAATAAACCATGTAAGGTTAATGTACGGCTAATCTGCGCTACGAATTTGAATATTCATGCCATGGTGGAGGAACAAAAATTTCGCCAGGATTTGTTATACCGTATCAATACGGTCGAGATTCATTTGCCTCCGCTCCGCGAACGTGATAACGATATTCCATTACTGATCGACCATTTTCTGAGTATTTATTCGAAAAAATATAATAAACCGCATAAACGTGTCAGCTCCGCATCTATGGAAAAGTTAAAAAAATATCAGTGGCCGGGAAATGTCCGTGAACTGCAGCATGCAATCGAACGCGCAATCATTATGAGCGATTCCAAAGTGCTGCAACCGTCCGATTTTCTGTTTCCCGGAAAAGAAAGTAAAGAGAACGGTTTGGTTGTGGACGATTACAATATTGAAGGCACCGAAAAGATCCTGATAAGAAAAGCGCTCATGAAACACAGCGGTAATGTCAGTAAAGCGGCACATGAACTGGGCATTTCACGGGCATCTCTTTATCGAAGACTGGAAAAATATGGGCTTTAACCGTTTTAGATTTCACATTATAGGCCGTGTTTTTATCCTGTGCATTTTCCTTTATGCATTTCTGTTTTTACTGATTCATACTACGTTATATGCAACAACTATTTTAACCGGATTGTGCACCCTTTTTATAATATATTCGCTCATTCGGTTTGTCGAGAAATCGAACAGAAGCCTCGTTCGATTTTTCGAGTCCATCAAATATTCCGATTTTTCCCAGACATTCACGGTAGATGGCCATGACAAAACTCTTGACGAACTTCATGAAGAGTTTAACGGCATTATGGAAGTAATTCACCGTGAACGGGATGAGAAAGAAACACAACGGCATTTTCTTGAAACAATTGTACAGCATGTGGGAATCGGGCTCATATCATACCGGCCCGACGGAACCGTCGAGCTCATCAATACGGCTGCAAAACGTCTTTTGGGAGTATCTCACCTGAAATCGGTTCAATTGCTCGAAACTTTTTCACCGGAATTGTCGGTAACCCTCATGAACCTTGCTCCCGGCGATAAAAGAATTGTTAAAGTCAGTGATAATAATGAGATTCTGCAGCTCGCAGTCTATGCTACCGAATATATGCTTCGTGAGAACCGTTATACGCTCGTCTCCATCCAAAATATCCAGAATGAACTGGAAGAACAGGAGATGAAAGCCTGGCAGAACCTCATACGTGTTTTAACTCATGAAATAATGAATTCCGTAACTCCCATAGCTTCCCTTGCAGCGACCGCGAACAGTCTTTTACTGGATGTCGGGATTCCGGAGACTGCCGAACCGGCACAGAGTGATGCGGAAGAGAATATCAGTGATATCAAAAATGCAGTCGACACCATTCAGAAGCGCAGTGAGGGCCTTCTCCACTTCGTAGAAAATTACAGAAATCTTACCCGTGTCCCGATACCGGATTTTAAAGTTTTTGCCGTATCTGAATTATTCGCAAATGTATATAATCTTATGAAAACCCGTATCGAGGAGAACCGGATCGAGTTTACAGTTTCGGTTGAGCCGGAAAGCCTTGAACTGACTGCCGATGCAGAATTAATTGAGCAGGTACTTATCAATCTTCTGAAGAATGCCATCGAAGCCGTGAGTGGTCGTGACGGCGCCCGTATCGTGCTGGAAGCAAAGATCGATGCAAGAGGTAGAAATCTTGTGAGTTTATCCGATAACGGGCCCGGAATTGTTGCCGAGGCGATTGACAAAGTATTTATTCCATTTTTCACAACAAAGCAGGATGGCTCGGGGATCGGCCTGAGTTTGTCACGTCAAATCATGAGATTACACGGCGGATCGATCACTGTTCATTCGGAGCCGAATGTCAATACTGTTTTCACCCTGAGATTTTAGAAATCTGTTGGTTTTTCCTCCATAACCTGCTTTATATTAATAATTAATTGTTGATTGGAAAATTGTTTTTTATTATCCTGTAAATAGTGAATGAGCTAATTCATTTATTTATGTTGATGCTATATACGAATTACCTTGTTAGTTTGAGATATGGAGTACATTTTTCTGAAAGGAGAACAGATTATGAAGTAAAAAGGTGATAGTGAAATCAACCTATTGCGAGTGTTACTATTAAAAAGGGGAAGAACAGTGAAAAGGACAATTATTATCAGTTTATTGTTAATGTTGACATTAACTTCCGCATTTGCGGCAAATTTCGCTCCTACAGTTATGACTATTACCGCACCGGAACAGGTTTTCTATGATTTTGATGGCACCACTGTTGATATTCCGATAACGATAACCGGTGTTGGCGGTTCGTTCATGCTTTCGGTATTCACAAAAGACAAAGCTGATGCCATAATTGATATCAGGAATGGATTTCTTGGCTGGCACTATGTAAATAAAATCGATACCTGTGTTTATTTCAGCGGCATGACGATGTTTGATACCGGTAAAAACACTATTCAATGGAATGGTAAAGACAATGATGGCAATCTGACTGCATCTGGCGAATATACCTATTATATCTACGGATATGACAGCATACACCAGAAAACGGTGGTAAACCGTAATTCCAACGCTCTTACGCAAGCTAATCGCGGTTTATTTGTCACCCATGAAACCGATGGCACACCAAAATCAAATCCTGTTATGTATATGTCGGAATTATCCAAGTTTACCATTGGAAACGACCCGGAGGATGCTACTCTTATTGAAACAACCCTTATAGCCGATTGGGGCCATCATCTTGAGTTGGATCCAAACGATCACAACTATTTCTATTTCTGGGTGCCGAACAGAGATGCATTAATCGAACGTGTCGGAAAATATCAGTGGGTACCGAACGGTGAAGCTGTGCTCCAGACTGAATGGGGAAATTCTGACGGGTATTGCTCTTTCACGATCAGCGGTATGGCATCGATTGCGAACTATTCAATGGCCGATCTTGGATTACTCGGAGATTATGTCATACTGGCTACCCACGATAATACATCCATTGAACCCACAAACGCTCTGGCATATATTTCCATAGATGATGGAGAATTGGAAAAAGAAGTCGATATGTCAGACTGGTTCTACAGTTCTGCCGATGCCGAAGCGGGCGGACAAGCGAGCGGCGGCCCTACACAGGTAGTACAACGCGGCAAGTATATGATATTGTCCCGGTTTAATGCATGCTACCGGTTGATGGTCGATCCTCTTGCTGAAGATGAAGAGAATTTTGCGGTGTGGGGCAATGGGAATGGCGATTATGTTGGTGATCACAATTTCGAGGAAGATTCGGGGAAACCATGGGTCTGTAACGATTACAATGTCGCACCTTACGCTTATGTTACCGATGCAGACGCCAACTTATTTTCTTCTTTTGGATCGTACGACATGGGTGCTGTGTCTTTCGGTTTAGTAGCTCCGGATGGCACAGGTATAGGTTACATGGCATTTGCTGGTGAAACTGCCATGGTAAAAAGAGGAACGATGTATGTAGATTATAATTCCTCATTTGATGGCATTTACACGGATAACAATTCAACTGGTAGTGAAAGCGAACTGTTGGGACTTTGGTTCATAGGCCATGATTCTTTTAAAGGTATAATTTCAAATAATCCTGTTGCGGTCGAAGAAAGTGCTCCGGCTGCATTTGCTGTTGCTCAGAACTCGCCAAATCCGTTTAATCCCACTACGACAATCAATTTCAGTATTGCACAAGCTGGCGATGTATCTATCGATGTATATAATGTTGCCGGCCAGAAAATCGATACAATTGCCCATGCTTACATGGATATCGGAAACCATTCGGTAAGATGGAATGCATCGGAATTCTCCGCTGGTGTGTATTTCTATACCGTAAAGAGTGGCGATTATACAAAAACCATGAAAATGACTCTGCTTAAATAATTTCTAAATTTACTTATCACGATAATAAAGGGTCCATCTTTATCGGTGGACCCTTTATTTCTATTTAATTCGATATGCGCTAAACCTTTTTATATCAGAGCAATAACAATATCTTATGGTATCAGCATTATTCAACTTTAATTAACCGAAGATTGCTGAAGGCACACACATTTGTTACCTGAAATGCCTCGTTTAGAAAGGTAAAAAGAGTATAACCTTTTTACAATATGTTTGTTTATTTGCTTGTTTACTGAACTATAAAGGTATAAAATAATATGAAGAGTTTAAGTTTATCAAGTAACTCTGCACTACAAGAGGATTTATACTATGACACAATCCGAAAAAACGACACTGAATCGTCGTGAAATGTTAAAACGCGGAATTGTTGGTGCAGCAAGCCTTGCAGGATCGGCGTTTCATGCAAAAGGAACACAACGGGCATCCGCTCAATCGACAAACAGACCTAACATTATCATCTTCCATACCGACGATCAGAACTATGATTCTCTTGGCTGTTACGGTAACGACGTTCTGACACCGAACTCAGACAGTCTCGCGGAGGGTGGAATCCGCTTCGATCGCGCCTACACTCCGACCGGTGTCTGTACAGCAAGCCGTTACGCTCTGGTGACCGGACAGTATCCCAGCCGCTGCAGGACAGAGGCTTTCCACAGAAGATTCCCGCCAGGTGTTATGACCGAGCCAGCGTTTAACACACACCTCGCACCCGGGCAGGATTGTATCGCCAGCGTATTGAAAACCGCCGGCTACGATACTGGTTTCGTGGGTAAATGGGACCTCGGTGCTTTTGACGGGGACCGCATGCAGAAGTATCCGAGGACGAAGCAGTGGGGTGGCTCCTGGCGTGAATTGGATGACAACGCTGATCCCTCCGATCCGGCAGTGTCGGCTGTTCTCGAACATAACCATACCGTAATGAGCGAATGCGTCAAACGTTTCGGCTTCGATTACGCTGAGGCAGTCCAAAACAATCCCGAAAGTTGGGGTAACCGTCTCATGAACTACCACAATCCCGAGTGGATTACCCAGGCAGCAGTGGACTTTATCGACCGGAAACGCGACAAACCATTCTTTCTCTATCTTAACCATACGCTCCATCATATCCCCCACCCGCAGGAATCGCTTCTGATCGGTGATCCCCGTATGACACTGGGTGGTTACCTTGACCGGATTCCCGACATCATGCCTCCCAGGCGGGAGATATTCGATCATGTGGTCCGTGAGGGTTATCGGCCCGAAACCGCTTGGTGCACCTGGATGGATGTTGCTCTCGGCGTATTACTCAAGCGGTTAGCCGAACACGGTATTTCAGATAATACCCTCATCATATACTTCAGCGACAATAATGTACCGGCCAAGTGCACCATTTATGAAGATGGTATTCGTGTACCGATGCTGCTGCGCTATCCGGCGCTCGTCAAAGGGGGCAGGCGCAGCAAACAGCTTGTGCAGAACATCGATTTCGCTCCAACAGTCTTCGATCTTGCCGGAGCGGAAATTCCTGCCGGTATGAATATGGACGGTATCAGTATGAAGCCGCTCATGCATGGAGAAGATGGGAAGATACATGATGAACTTTTCTTTGAGATCGGCTGGACCCGGGCATGCTGCACGGAGCGCTGGAAGTATCTTGCTGTGCGCTATCCCGAAAATATGCAGGACGACAAGCCCAAGTGGCACAGCAATGCCCTGACAAACCACCAGCACCATGCGTTGCTCTGGCACCCGGCTTTCCATTACCCGGACCAACTGTACGATCTGGACATCGACCCGCACGAGGTGGTAAACTATTCGACCAATTCGCAGTATTCCGGAACTCTGAATGACATGAAGGGCAGATTGCGACGATGGCTGAAAACATTCGACAATCCATTTGGAGAATTTACAGGATAGTCATTGACCTGAGTTAATGGTGTTCAATATTTTGGGAATACCATGAGTTATAGAAATACCATGAGTTACAGAAATACCATAGTGAAAAAAATTGTGTGAAAGGAGTTTGAGATATTATGGATCGCAGGGATTTTATCAAGAAAACACATCTTGCCGGAGCCGGAGTTGCCCTGAGTACCGGACAAACTTTTGCATCGGCCTCAAAAGAACGGGATAACAAATCGCTGCCAGATGGTATAAAAAACATTATGGTACTGTTTGTCGATCAGCAGCGCCAGGACTGCATCGGCTGTTACGGCAATGATATTGTACAAACACCAAACCTCGATCGTCTGGCCCGGAACGGCATACGTTTCAACAATGCCTATACTCCCGCTCCCGTTTGCACTCCTGCACGGACGTGCCTTGAAACCGGGCTTCTTGCCCACAAACACAGGCTTATTTTCAACACTGCACGGTTGTCTTATCAGGGAGGTCTTCAGGATCCCGAATCCGGAGTACATTTTTTCAGTGAATCTTTGGATGAGAAAGGCTTCAATTGTGCCCATATTGGGAAATGGCACATAGGTACGGAAAAAAACAAACCTGTGACACGAGGTTATGATGATCTGCCGTATTACCCTGATTACGGTTATCCAGCAAAGCATCCGCACTATGTGGAGTATCTGAAAAAACAGGGTGTAAACGGATTCAACCTACTTTCGGAAATACGCGACCCGACCGGATTCCGGTCTTATTCAGGTCTGCAGGAGGGGCCTCAATCGGCATCGATACCGGCATACCTCGCAAGTCAGACTGTCGATACCATCAAGCAATACGCACAAAGCGGCGGCCCTTTCTTCGTTTCCTGTAATTTCTGGGGTCCACATGCACCGTATAATATCACGAGAAAACATTATGAGATGTACAAAAACGAAAAAATCAAACCCTGGCCGAATTTTAACTGCAATCTCTCCGATAAACCGGGTGTAGTCAGACGGTATGGCGAATACTGGAAAACCGGCTGGTTTACAGAACAAAATCTCCCGGAACTTATTGGTCTATATTATGGTTACATTTCCCTTATCGACGAAGAGATCGGACGAATTCTCAAAACGCTTGAAGATACCGGAGAGCTTGACAACACGCTAATAATATATTCTGCCGATCACGGCAGCAGTGTCGGTTCTTACCAGTTTTGGGATAAAGGGTTCGGTATGTACGATGTCATTACCCGGATACCGATGATCGTTTCGCATCCCTCGATTACACCCGGTGAATCTGATGCATTTGTGACACTGCTCGATCTGGCACCAACATTTCTCGAAGCGGCCGGTTGTGAGATACCGGATAACATAGACGGCTCTTCATTAATGCCGATTCTGAGTGGTAAGCAAAAAGCAATCCGGGAAGACTATATTGTAACCGAGCACTTCGGCCATCAGATGCCGTTCTGGCAGAGAATGGTGCGGACACAGAATTATAAATACATATATAACCCCACAGATGAGGATGAATATTACGACCTTGATGCCGATCCCTATGAATTAACGAATGTCATCGACAGGGTCGATAAAAGAAAACTGACAGAAGCCCGTGAAATACTCATGAAGTGGATGAAAGACACCAAAGATCCGGTGTTGTTCTGGGCAACTCCGATGTTGTAAAAATACACCAAGCTGAAAACGAGATTATATTCAATGTTTATAAATACTCGAAAGGGACAGGTTTTATGCGTCGCAGAGAATTTATGAAACGGACGAATCTTGCCGGGGCAGGATTAGCGCTTGGTCGCAGCCAGAGTTATGCAACGACAGCACAAGGAAAAGACTGGCAAGAAAATGCAAAAATAGAAAATATTATAGTATTGTTTGTCGATCAGCAGCGAATGGATTGTCTGGGATGTTATGGCAATCCGGTTGTACAGACTCCCAATATTGACCGTCTGGCGCAAAATGGGATTCGTTTCAATAATGCGTTTGCTCCGACAGCGGTGTGTACACCGGCTCGAACTTCTCTGCAAACCGGTCGGTGGGCACATAAGACTGGCGTTATGCACAATACCGCATGGGGTTCCCTGACAGGTGGAGTGAAGGATCCTCCACCCTCGACACAATTCTTCAGTGATTCGCTTTCCGAAATAAACTGGAAACTCGCACACATCGGCAAATGGCATGTGGGTACCGAAAAAAACAAACCGACTGCCCACGGATACGATGACCTGCCGTATTATCCCGATTACGGTTATCCGGCAAATCACCCGCATTACTTAGCGCATCTGAAAAAACACGGTGTCAGCAGTTTCAAATTGCTATCCGAAAAACGTGACCCGTCAGGTGAAATCCTTTATTCCGGCATTCCCGAGGGGCAGCGATCCGCTTCGATTCCGGTATACCTGGCCGATCAGACTGTCGACATTATTAAACGTTATTCCGGCAGCGAGAGACCGTTTTTTGTTTCATGCAATTTCTGGGGACCACATGAGCCTTATCGTATACCGAAAGAATATTATGATATGTACAAAAGTGAAAATATCGAGCCCTGGCCAAATTTCGATTGCAGTCTGGCAGATAAGCCCGATATGATCAAACGGTACGGTGAATACTGGCATACCGGTTGGTTCGATAAGAAAGTGCTTTCAGGGCTGATTGCAGAATATTATGGGTATATAACGCTTATCGATGAGGAGATCGGCCGTATCCTCAAAACACTTGAGGAAGCAGGTGAACTGGACAGCACTCTAATCATTTATTCTGCCGATCACGGCAGTACTGTCGGCTCATACCGGATGTGGGCTAAAGGTTTCGGAATGTACGACTGTGTGACTCGTATTCCGCTGATAATTTCACACTCGTCCATACAGCCGGGAGTTTCCGATACGTTTGTTTCGCTTCTCGATTTTGCTCCGACATTTTGGGAAATAGCCGGATGTGATGTGCCTGAAGGTGTTGACGGCAATTCACTTTTACCGCTTTTGTATGGATCGGAAAACAGATTCAGCGATGAATTCATCATAACCGAGGCATTCGGTCATCAGGTACCCTTCTGGCAGCGTATGGTGAGGACTCAGCATTCGAAATTTGTGTTTTCTCCCGCCGGTAAAGACGAATTTTACGATCTTGACTCCGATCCCTGGGAAACCAAAAATGTGATCGGTAAAATTGACAGGAAAACGCTGAACCGCCACAAAGAAATATTTTTTCAGTGGATGGAAGACAACAATGACCCGATTTTTCGCTGGTGTACCCGTATGATCGGAGGCGACGTATATAAAGGAAAAAAGGATTCGTTTATATATTAAGGTTTATGATTCGTCAAAAAGTCAGATGCTTTTTTGACATGTAGTTTATATTTTTTTATTGCTATACTCTCTCCCATGTTTCACTCAGGCGAGGGGGAGCCATACTTCAAACGCTCGAATCAATTCCCTCTTCCTTCGGGAGAGGAAAATCATCCATTCTTTGTAGTAGGAGCGGTTCGCGAACCGCCCCTACAGTATTCAAAAGACGAAATGGAGTGATAGCGTGTTCATTCAAAAATCAGCTTTTAACTAACAAGAATACTTTTTTCCGGATCATTAAATTTTCAGCGTATATTTTTTACAATTTGGGATAAATCATGATTTTCTCGGGACAAAATCGTCGTGTTTTCGTGAAAACTTTTGGAGCCGGCTTTGCAGGCCTTTCCATTTTTGGGAAAGATATCGGCTGTATGCAAATTACAGGAGATAAAGCAATGAGAACAATTGTCAGTGAAGGTTTCGGACGCATTATTATTTTGAGTTTTGACCGAGGTGAAAAACTGCGTGAGGGAATCAGGGATAAAATGGCGGAACTGGGTATAAAAAACGCGGTTCTTGTGAGCGCTATCGGAACATTTGAAAAAGCGAGGTTCCACAGGATTACCACGACAAAACCGGATTCCGAAAATGAGGTCTTTACCATAGAAGGTCCAATGGAGCTTGCGGCAGTGGATGGTATCGTTGCAGATGGTGAACCACACTTTCATATGGTTTTTCAGGATATGGACAGAGCATATGCAGCTCATCTTGAAGATGGTTCGATTATATGTTATCTGGCTGAAATTGTGCTTGCCGAGATCAAAAATGTAGAATTGACACGCAAGCCCAATGAATATGGTATCGGATTGCTGCGCGAAAAATAGGATTATTAATAATTATGTTACATACGATAAGATCGGAAAGGTATATGTTATGAGTGCTGGTGCACGGATACTTTTATGCCTCTTTTTGCTGATTTTCAATTTCGTTGCCAGGAATATCAATGCCGAACCGGGGCGATATGTTGAAGAATTATCCGGTGAAGGCTGGAAACTTTGGCTCGATCTCGACGCGAAGTGGAGGAATGATCCTGTTTCTCTTCCCCCTGTACAAGTTAAAGCGCTTCCGGTTAACGAGCCATCATGCGGATGGGGAAATCTCGAAAAACTGTATGACAAAGATGTGTCGGTTCCGGGGACAGTCGAAGAGCATTTCTGGGGAGCAAACGGTAATATTCATGGGATTGCAGGAGACTACAGAGGTGTGTCATGGTGGAGCAGAACATTCATGTTGGATTCATCCCTTCATGGAAAAAAGATAGCCCTTCTGTTCGATTCGGTGAATCTTCGCGCCGAGATATACGTCAATCGGCGGTTAATCGGTTATGACGTTGTCGGTAATACACCGTTTGAGGTCGATATAACCGATGTTGCGGAATTCGGCAAAGAAAACTGCCTCGATGTCCGTATCACCGACCCTGTTGGGAATTTCACATGGGAAGACAACGACATCATGCGATGGGGAAACAACAGTGTTCCTGCGGTACACGGTTTCGGCGGAATCACCGGTAAAGTTTTTATACGGGCGACCGACTCTTTATATATTGACAATATCTATGTTGAGAATAAACCGTCGGTTACGGATGCCGAAATATTCGTTACCATGAAAAACGAGACCGGTTCGGTACAAAACGGTAATTTGACCATAAAGGTTCATGAGTGGCTCGATCCTGATGAAGTCATTTGGGAAAAAACTCAGAAGACTACAGTTGCGCCTGATGAACAGATCTATGCATTTAAAGTAAACGCTTCACATGCAAAACCATGGAACATTCGTGACGCTCACCTCTATACGGCTTCGGTTATTTTTACCGAAGAACATGGTGCTGCAAGAGATTCCGCAGAGCAGCGCTTCGGATTCCGGTATTTCACCGTCGATGAAAAAAATGGTGATAAACGGTTTTATCTTAACGGGAAACGGGTATTTCTGTTTGCTGCGATGACACGTGGTTTCTGGCCGAAAAACGGGATGTTTCCCACACCTGAAATGGCCCGCCGTGATGTGGAGATGACAGTAAAACTTGGGTATAACATGATGCTCTTTCACCGTGCCATTGGACAGCACTATGTCACCGAACTATGCGACGAAGCCGGAATACTGGTATATGAGGAACCGGGAGGGTACCGCTGTACACCCGATCCGGACGATATGTCCAAAACCTGGCGTCGTGAAAAGCTGAAACGTATGGTAATCCGTGACCGGTCGTATCCCTCTATGGTGATATACAACCTTAAAAATGAGGCCTCGAATCCTCCGGATGATGACGATATCGCAAATGTCAGGATGGTGCATGAGCTTGACCCCGGCCGTATAATCACTTACAACAGCGACAGAAACCGTGATATACCCTATACTGAGTCGATAAATCCCGACCCGTACAAGCTGCATATGCTCCCGTTCGACGATACGCTGTATTATCACGGCTGGTTCGACCACCATCACTGGTTTGCCTACGGCGGATATGTGGACACCAACTATAATAATCCCGAGTTTTATCTCCGTGGGGTAGTGGATGCCCCTGTGGTACCGACTCCGGCTGATTCGGTTAACAGTCTGCCCCGTGACGAGATCATTTTCTGGGGCGAGGAAGGCCAGTGGGGAACTATGATGCGTCTGGAGAAAATCAGAAACGAACTACTGCGTACCGGCGCTGATGGTTTCAGGGAGCAAAAGATTCTTCACCTCTACGATAATTTTGACCGGTTTCTCGATGAGAGTGGATTCCGGAAATTTTTCCCGACTGTGGATGATTTCACGCTCAGTATGGGTGAAAACCTGCATTATTTCCACGGACGCAGTCTGGAAAATGTCCGTATGGGAAACATTTCGGACGGATACAATCTCAACGGCTGGGCAGCTCCGGAAACCTCCGAAGACATTGTGAGTGTGTACCGCTTTCCCACAGCCGATACGGCAATTCTCTCATATTATGCACAGCCTTTGTATATTGCGGTTAAGATTCACGACAAGGTGCTGTCCTCAGGTATGTCGGCGGTCGCTGATTTCTTTATCATCAATGAGGAGAATATTCGTGGGAAGCATACGCTCGATATACACGTAATTGATCCCGAAGGAAAGGTCATTTATTCCAACTCACAACGGGTGAATATACTTGGCGGTGAAGAATATGGCCAATTGCTGGTACGAGATGTC
Organism: Candidatus Latescibacterota bacterium; assembly: GCA_016927495.1. Classification (GTDB taxonomy): domain Bacteria; phylum Latescibacterota; class Latescibacteria; order Latescibacterales; family Latescibacteraceae; genus JAFGMP01. The sequence continues at coordinate 33,462 of JAFGMP010000166.1, forward strand.
GTTTTACCTGCAGTCGACCTGCCGGGATACTATACGGTCAAGGCGGAACTCAAAAGTGGGGAAAAGATTGTCACTTCCGGCTGTGATGAAATATTTACCGTTGATTATACCGGTGTAGGTCTGAGAGGAAGTTATGCTGTTATCGATACAAGCGGCACCATCAATGCCTTTTTGGAACAGTACCGCGGTGTAACTCTGCCTGAATTCGATCCCGGGGAACCGGCGCCCGATTGTATAGTTATCGGTTCGCATGATTTCGCACGAGCCAGTGCACCCTATAAAAGCCGTTATATCAATCCGGTGATGGAATGCGCCGCCAACGGTTCGACGGTGATCATTCTGGATCAGGCGGATACATGGGCGGAAATGATGACCAACAACCACCGTCACCCGGCGCTTGAATATACCCGAAGCGTTTCCATGGGGAACAACGGCAGATTGATAGCCGGGAACGACCCGGTATTGGACGGTTTACCGGTAGAACAGGCGATGAACTGGGAATATCAGACGTTTTACCGCGGGAACGTATGGGGACTCGACATGACGATGAAAGGCACCGAACAAATTGTTGCGCTTGTTTCGCAGAACCGTAAGGATATTGTCAGCGCACTGACCCGTATCCCATATATGCGCGGACAGATTTATCTTTGTACCCTTAATATATTGTCGGGACTGGCTTCGGCGACACCGCAGTCGTCAATGGCAAAAAAGCTGTTTCTGAATCTGCTGGAGAAATCGGCGGAGAATTTGTATTGATCGATTGTCAATGCGAGGCGCAGCCGAAGCAATCCCAAAATCGAGATTGCTTCGTTCATTCTGTTCTCTCGCAATGACAGCGTTTGAGCTGTGTTGAATCAATCACCATATTTACGTGTTAGAACACCTACACCGAAAACACGCCCGGTTGCGCCCAGTTTGCCAGCCATTTATAATACGGTTTTTTATCCAGATACGCCCATTTATTGCCCATAGCGAGCATATCGATTTCTTCGAGCACTTCTTTTTCAAGTTCGGTCAGTACAGGCTGGTAAATACCCTGGAGGTTTTCGCTGATTTCCCCGATGCTGTTCATGGCCGGAAGACTGGTATGGATAGCGCCGGTTGACAGCGCATACCGTATGGCCGCTGCGGGGACGCTGATGCCTCTGTCTTTCTGTCCGCCGACATAACCGTTTTCTTTTATGAAGTCGACCAGCATTTCGTTGCAGAACGGTTTCATGCCTATAAGACCGTAATTATGCTTTTTCGCAAGCCGCATGAAGGCTGAATAGGAATTCTGTTTGTCGTTCGGTGTGGCTTTATTGTGAACGAAATTATACGGGAACATGAGATAATCGAGATTGTCGCCGTACTGGTTGATGGCTTTGACAAATTCCTCCTCCCAGTGGTGAGCGATACCGACTGCCCGTACTTTCCCTTTTTCACGCATTTTAATGAGACCGTCGAGTTTTGCGGGTTCGTACATGGCGCGGAACAGGTCGATGGAATCCCGTCCGAACAGTTTCAGGGCATCGTCGACATATTGTTCTACCTCGGTCGAACCCATATAGAGCGAAATCAGTGTCTCAGGATGATTTGCCAGACTTTTCGACATCGGTTCAAACTGTTTGTAGGTGTGCTCATAGATGTCGAACAGATTGATTCCCTTTTCGATACCGAACTGTATCTGACGGTCACGTCCCACAGGATCGGCCATATTTTCTTTACTCAGGTGCGAGCCGAAACTGAGCTTCGAGACCTTCATGCCGGTTTTCCCAAGGATCGAGTATGTCATAGTTTCTGAGGTTGGTTGTGTGCTGTTTTCCGAACAGCCCGCTGAAACTGCCGCTGTCGACAATACTGCGGTTTTTACAAATTCACGTCGTTTCATGTATAGTTCCCCTGATATATTTTCCGGAAAAAAATGCTATTATCATACATAATATATAACAAAATAACTACAGATAAGAACGATTATCAATATTTTTTTCATTTTCATTGACATATGCGGACGAGATAAATTTATTATGTGTTAATATGGTAAGGAAACATTATTTGTAATTTGACTTCCAAATCAAACAACATGGAGAATCCTGAGATGAAAAAAATGTGTGGTTTGCCGTTTCTGTTAATTGTAATGATTATAGCCGTATCATGCCAGCCGGCAACAGAATCGACACAAAGGAATCAGTCTGCAATGGACCTTGTCAACAAACCTTATGAATTGGACACCGGTCTTGTATCGCGTTCGATTTCGTTTGAGAGTCCTACCGGAGCGCCGGGCGCAGGTGGGCAGTCGGCAAGCCACCTCGGAGTTGGCCGTAAAGGTTCACCAATGCGCATGGTGAAATCCGATTCCATGTTTGTGCTTTGCGACATCGAGGGACCGGGAACTATCCGTCACATCTGGATGACCACGAGTCGTGACCCTGGAAATCTCAGGAGTCTGGTGATCCGTGTTTACTGGGATGGACAGAAACACCCGAGTATCGAGTGCCCTGTGGGTGACTTCATGGGATTCGCACATGGTAAAGTGATGCCTTATTACACCGCTGTCCACTCCTGTGGGCAGAACGCCGGGATGAATATCTGGCTCCCGATGCCGTTCACCCAACGAGCATACATAACATTGTCCAATGAGGGCAGTCAGGAAACGCCCCTGTTTTACCAGATCGATTATACAATCAACGATACATTGCCCGCAGATGTCGGCAGGCTTCACTGCTTGTTCAGACGTGAAAATCCGACTATGATGAAAAAGGATTTTACAATTTTACCCAAACGTACCGGAAAAGGCCGTTTTATCGGCACCGTTCTCGGTATACGGTACGAGGATAAAAACTGGTGGGGTGAAGGTGAAACCAAAATTTTCATGGATGGCGATACCGAATTTCCTACAATCTGCGGTACCGGCAGCGAGGATTATGTCTGTCTGTCCTATGGAATGCAGCAAACTCCGTTCCTGTACAACGGGTGCAGCTTTAACGATCATGAGAAAGGATTTGTTTCGATGTACCGATGGCATCTTCCCGATCCGATTTACTGGAAAAAGGAATGCCGCATAACCATACAACAAATCGGCTGGAGTAATGAGGTGAAAGCGGAAAAGGGCAGCGGTCTCTACGAGCGCAGCGATGACTGGTCGGCAGCCACGTTCTGGTATGAGCCGGTACCGAGCGAGGTGCTTCCCGCTATGCCGGATGTCGCTGCAAGGAATGCGAATATTTGGAAGGACTGAATAGCTTATTTAGAATAACTATGGAGGATACTGTACATGTCCGATTTGGACAATGAAAACGCCGGTGATAAAAACCACCCGGGGAAAAATATAGACGCACAGGTTGATAAACATTATAAGAATTTAATGGCAGCGTTGAAAAAGATACCTATGTTTCATGGACTGACTATGGATCAGTACAGAACTATTCTGGCGATCAGTATTTACAGAAAGTACGATGAAGACACGATCCTCTTTTCTGCCGGTGATGAATCAGAGTATGTATTTATCCTTATCCAGGGTGGATTGAAAGTTGTCTTATCGGACGGTAAAGCGATAACAAGAATTGATCCACCGGGTATTGTGGGTGAAATGGGTGTTTTTACCGGACAGAATCGTTCGGCAACGATAATTACAACATGTGACAGTATCGTACTGGTGATTTCGAGAATAAGAATTATGGGTATTTTTAAGAATGATGAATCTTTCGGGATTAAAATCCTTATGAATATCATAAAAGATATATCCGATAAAATCCGCAGAGACAACAGAATGATCGAATTTTTGTATCATGGTGAAAAAATCAGCGCGGAATAAATGTATAATATAGAGGTGATCAGCATGGCACGGAATTTCTTGCAGAAGCTTATTGTAATGGTAGTGTGGAATCATTCCTGAAAGGTTTTTTCCCGGAAGAACCGTAATACGGCAGTGCTTTATATAATTGCCATTTTTTTGATGATATATTATAGTATATCTTCAAGTAACGCCAACTCTTACTGTAAGGAACATTTATTAGTGAAAAAATCAGTCGTATATCACAGACTATTCATGTTTTTCGTATGTACTTTTTTGATGCTGTCCTTTAATGATTGCAGTTCCGATAACTCCATTAATAAACCGGTTCAGTATCGTCTCAGACAAATCATGATGGAGCCTGAAATTTCACCTGAGCATGATGCTGAAGTAAAAAAACAGGCCGAAGCCATATTAAAACGGGCATCTGCCGGCGATGATTTTACCCGGTTGGCTAAACTTTTTTCACAGGAACCCGGTGCATCCAAAACAGGTGGCGATCTGGGTTATTTTACCCATAACCAGATGGTAAAACCGTTTTCAGACGCGGTATTTTCCATGAAACCGGGAGAAATTCGCGGCCTGGTTAAAACCCAATACGGATACCATATAATCAAACTTCATGAGATACAGGGCGATAAACGTCATGCCCAGCATATATTGTATATGCTTGCACCGGGTAAAGAGGACAGTCTGGCTACCTTGAAAGCGCTCGGTTTCGCACGTGACAAAATCATGTCCGGTGAAAAATTCGAGATGGTATTTTCAAAATATAATACAATCGAAACATTAAAGCAGACTGATGGTTATATGGTATGGCAGAAACCTGACGACATGCTTGAATCATTTGCCATGGTGATACAGGGATTGTGCGTCGGCGATGTCAGTGAGCCGTTTATTTCGATTATCGGATTTCATATAGTTAAGGTCGACAGCATAAATTATGATCCTGATAAACTATTGACCGGATTTCCGGCATATATTGAAAAAAGACTGAATAATCAATGATATTATGATACATGGTGTAAATCATTAAATGGTATGGTATAAAGGGACAAGGTATAAAATTTCAATATATTTTCGCATTACTCAACTAACTTTCGGGCTGGAACTTCGAACATAAAATAGAGGGGATTTTATGGAACTCATTCACACATTCCTTACAAAAATATCTGATATACTTTGGGGAATACCGCTTATGGTTGCCCTCATCGGAACAGGACTTTATTTAACCGCTAAACTCGGTTTTGTCCAGTTCCGGTATATGCCCAAAGCGTTGCGTATGATATTCCTACCGCCTCACGATGATAAAAGTACCGGCGATATTTCGCATTTTCAGGCGCTTATGACAGCCCTTGCCGCGACAGTCGGAACCGGTAATATCGCCGGAGTGGGGACAGCTGTTGCGATGGGAGGTCCGGGTGCACTTTTCTGGATGTGGGTAACCGGACTTGTAGGCATGGCGACCAAATATGCGGAAGCGGTTCTTGCTATAAGGTATCGTATTGTCCAGAAAAACGGTACTGTTTCGGGCGGCCCGATGTATTACATAGAACGAGGGCTTAAAAGCAAAAATCTGGCTTTTGCATTTGCCCTCTTTACCAGTGTTGCCGCATTTGGAACCGGCAATATGATTCAATCTAATTCGGTAGCCGAAGCGGTCAACGGGGCTTTCGGAGTATCGAACTGGATTACCGGTTTTGTTATTGCCCTCCTTGCAGGTGTGGTAATCATCGGGGGGATTCAGTCTATCGGAAGAGTGACCCAGGTACTCGTTCCTTTTATGATTGTATTCTATATGCTTGCAGGAATCATAGCTGTGTTTATGAATATACATATGTTTCCTGCCGCATTAAAAGTAATATTCATTCATGCTTTTACCGGTGAAGCAGTTTTTGGCGGTCTGGTTGGAGCCGGAATTAAAGAAGCGATGCGTTTCGGGCTTGCGAGAGGTTTACTGTCAAACGAAAGCGGACAAGGTTCATCACCGATTGCGGCAGCGGCTGCACGAACCGATCATCCGGTAACACAGGCGCTCGTTTCGATGACACAAACTTTCATCGATACTATGGTGGTTTGTTCGATGACCGGATTCATCATCATCATGTCGCAGTCGTTGGACGGTGAGCTGACAGGTGCAAAACTTACAGCGGTAGCATTCAACTCACTTCTCGGTTCGGAAACTACCGGCGGACTTGTAACGGCGCTTGGGCTTGCCGTTTTTGCCTATTCAACCTTACTTGGCTGGAGTTATTACGGTGAGATAGCAATGGAGTACATTTTTGGGCTGTCGGTGATAAAATATTACCGGATAATATTCGTTATTTTTATTTTTTTGGGCGCAATTATACGGCTGGAAACTGTCTGGGTATTTTCCGATGTCATGAATGCCCTTATGGCGCTGCCGAACCTTCTGGCGCTTGTATTACTGGCCGGTGAAATAAGAAAAATCCACATTGATTACTTTAAAGGGGGCAAAAAGTTATATGGTGAGTAACCTCAGGTGAAACCAGGAGCAGGATGACAAGACAAACTGGCAGGCAGCAAGGGGGCAAGCTCACATGTAAGGAAATACTAAACACCTTTAACGAGAACCTATTTTGATGTAATTTCCAGAAATCGTATCTCCCATGGGCCTAATGTATCGTTTCGTTTGATGATTCCTTGTGGTACTGTCTCTTTTCTATTCTTTCCCTCAGGTTTTATCGATGTGATTATATATCCTTCAGAAGAATCCAGACCATATTTCGCCGGATCAACTGAAAAATCGATGAGTGTTTTATTTTCAAGATAATTTACGAGAAAAATACCAAGTGCACCATCCTCCGATTTCCATACGGTACCCTGAATAACTGGCAGTGTAGCATCCCTTGGATTACCGCCGTGATCGGGCCACTTCTCCGTTATTGTTTCAAGTTTATTTTCCGGTTCTATAATATCGACCAGCTCACCATAAGTTAGAAATTTTTTCCCGGCGATACGATACTTTCCGACAGATTTTAGATATGCGGCTTTTTTGGCATGTTCGGGCTCCATTAATTCCAATCCCATCCATCCGTTTTGCGTTCCCCATAAAAAATCACGCCCCTGTACCATAATCCATGCTCTGTCACCATATTGGAACCATGCAGGAGATGCAAAATATATGGAATATCCCGAATAGACTGCCGTCATCATGGGTATTTCACGTTCATCACGTTTGATCCAGATCAGAAACGCATCTATTCCATCCATAAACGGTTCCGCAGCACATTCTGATGTGACAATCATATTCCTGCCGTCGCTGTGGGCGACTTTTTGAACTTTTTTCAGCATCTCACGGTAACCATCCACCCACCAACCGCCGCCTCCAACAGGATGGCCATGAGATTTATCGAAACAAAACATTACCCGTGCTGCGGCAATCTGGTCTATATATACCGCATTGACGCCTAAACTATCACCCAATTGTTCGACAACATCCGCTACTTTATCCTGCCAGAATTCTGTGTAAGGACACATCGCTGCCATACGTCCCGATCCGCTGCCATATATTTCAAGGTAAGGTTTATTTACCTCATCTTTTACGGTAAAAGACAGGTACTCATCATAATCATCGTTGAATGTGTCTATGATGCGTCCATTGATATATGGCATTACTACCATTCCAAGTGACACAAGGTCTTCTACCTGGTCACGAATGTCGGGTTTCGCAGGTAAATAGTGGGGGTAATTATTGTCAAATTTGATAACATGCCAATTATACCAGTGGGCGGCTATAGGTACATCAAAATATTTTTGAGCATCGATAAGTGGTTTATTCTTTTCAGAAATGGATCCGTCTTCCGTACCGATGTAATCACTAACGAGCATCCACAAGCCGATATCCTTCAACGCCTGAGGCATATCTTCGCGCTGTGATACTTTGCCTTTTGAAGTCCATGGGGCGGTTACTGCGAATTCACGGTACATCTTACATCCTTTCATCCATCCGCCGTGATAAATACCGACCATTACCGGAAACGGTGAATTAAAATCTGATCCGGGAATCCCCATATTTTCAGCGTATGTTTTTATGGAAAATTCATAACCGGGAGATATGGTAAAATCTTTTTTCCATGCATGAGGATCGTGAGTTGCCATATATATTCCGCTGTCCCCGTTCAGGGCGCATAGAAACTGCATCGGCATATTCCAGCCTGTGGGATAGTTAAACGATAACCTTTGGGAACAGTTCTTATAGAGTTTTCCCCAGTTACCATCGGGCATGGCTACGTCATATTCTTTGGCATGTAAATATCCGTTAAACTTTGGGAAAGTAGTATCCCAGAGCCCCCATGTATCGCTCTTGTTATTGACCCAAATTCTCCATGATGCGATTCCGGAGTTTTCGGGTAAATCCACAGTCACCTTGACGATAATTACACTTTTCTCGCGCCACCAGTCTATGTTTTCCCACTCAAAAACCGCTCTTTTTGAACCATCCGGTAGATTGTCGATGTTATATGAAGTGCATGGTATCTGTGTGCTTGACAGACTCTGTTTCTGAGTGCCGTGGGCAAATGTGAGTTCCCAGAGTTCATGTTTTGTTGTGACAGGTTGTATGTGATTCGTACCTGTTTGAACATCGGTTATTGCAGATAGTCCCATGTTAATCGGCTCGAATTCAAACCGTACAAGAGAATTTTCCATTACAATATGTGGTTCTGACTCCTGAGATTGAACAGCAACTGGTCCGGTTACACATAAAAGCATAATAATGACGGCGTAAGCATGGGCTAAGATTCGAAAAACATTTTGAATAAACATATTTTTTTTCTCCTGTAAGTTATAACGGATTATTCATGTATTTTTAATAAAATATCAGATTATATACTATTATGTTTTGTGGTTCGGTGCAAGTTTTTTAGTGTATTTCATTTTTAAAAAACACTATCTTTTTGTATTTATTTAGCAAAAAAATACATGAAATTGAGATATTCAGGTGCTTATTGTATTAAAAACCGATATTACTGTTTTTACAATTTTGATTTTTATTTATATTATTCACAGACTTATTAGTTAAAATATGGCATGATCTCATGAAACCGTTTACCGGTTAACATGGTTTAAGTATATTATGAACGTGGATATTGGAGATATTCTTACAAGCTGGCCGTACGATCCGGATGATGACCTCATTGTACGAATTGTCGATACACCAAATGGCCCAAAACTACAGATGCGTATCGATATGGGGCTTATCCAGATGGAAATCGACCATCATCCCGCAGGTGAAAGTCCCGGAGGTTTCGAATCTTGGCTCGAGTATTATGAGAATGAACAGATTCAGTATGATTCCGGAAAAGTAGATGATTATTTTTCACTTTCAGGTGATGACTGCAAATTACTGCGCCGCGAAGGAGTACAGTATTATTACAGGTATCTGAGTCTCATGAAAATTGAAGATTATGAACGTGTGGTACGTGACACTGACCGTAACATCAGATTGTTTGGTTTTGTGAAAAAATATGCCTCCAGTGAAATGGATCGGTGGGCTCTCGACCAATTCAGACCATATGTCATTATGATAAATACCCGCGCAAGGGTTTCTATCACATTAAAGAATAATCCATCAACAGGTATTGAGAAAGCAATCGAGTTGTTTGACAGAGGTATAGGTGAAATCATATCGTTCTATAAAGAATATGGCATCAGTGCTGAAATTGATTCTTCCGTTGAACTCTCCGTACTGAAAGCTCTGAAAAATGAATTTCTCAGAAAAAGTCCTCCTACTCTTGAGGAAGAGTTAAGAAGAGCAATCAGCGAAGAACGGTTCGAAGACGCTGTGTTGTTGCGGGACAGGCTGCGGGATAAACATAAAGAAAATTAGCGTGATTCCGACATAAAAACAAGTCATATTCGGGTTTATATTTTTTCACATGCTGTTATTATTGGAGAACAAAATGAAGGAAATTGTTTACATTTCCACTCTGATAACTCTTTTTTTATTTCTCTCATGTACTTCTGAAACGGATACGGCCAATATGAAAAAAAATATCGGAACTTCAAATTCAATTTTATGGAATTTTGACAATTTGGCAACTATCGGCGGACATAATATAACTGTTGTGGGTTCACCGAAAATCATAGATACTCCTGATGGAAAAGCTCTTGAGTTCGATGGCGAAAAAGACGCTGTATTTTTCCATGCCCATCCTCTGAAAGGAGTAAGTACATTTACTCTTGAGGTGATATTCAGGCCTGATGCGGGAGGTTTACCGGAACAGCGTTTTTTCCATCTTCAGGAAAATGACAACGAGAACAGACTGCTTATCGAAACCCGCCTGACTGAGGATAATCAGTGGTATCTTGATACTTTTTTGAAATCTGACGAGACCGACCAGACTCTTGTCGATAAAACTCAGACTCATCCAGTCGGTAAATGGTATAGTGCGACTCTCGTGTTTGATGGCAGGGAAATGCGTCATTATGTGAACGGTGTCAAAGAACTGTCGGCCGATATTGTGTCCTTCACACCTCCGAAAGAGGGGAAAACCTCCGCAGGTGTCCGAATCAATAAAGTCTACTGGTTCAAAGGTGCAATCAGAACGGCCCGTTTTACACCGAAAGCGCTTTCACCCGAAGAATTTTTAAAGCCTTAATGCATTATTTCCTGCTTTTTTTTGCCTTTTTTTTACCTTTTTCCACAAGGAAGAAATCTACCTCGCCACGGTCTTTGTCCGCGCGAGCTACCAGAATCCGCACACGTTCACCCACGACAAACCGTCTGCCGCGGTTTCTCCCGGACATAGCTATTCCCGATCGCTCGATTTCGTAATAATCGTCCTCGAGACTCGAAACATGAACCAGCCCCTCGACGTAAAACTCATCGAGTTCGACAAAAAACCCCAGTGGAAGTATGCCGGAAATGGTGCCGTCGTACTCCTCCCCAAGATGCCCCTTCATGAACTCGGCAGTTTTCATTTTGGTAGATTCCCGTTCAGCGTTATCGGTAATGATTTCCCGTTCGGTTATATAATTCCCCAGGTTTTTGTAATACTCCTCATCTTTTTTGCCGGTATTTTTACCATTATGTATGATGTACGTGTCAAGTTGACGGTGTACGATAAGATCGGGGTAACGCCGTATGGGTGAGGTGAAATGTGCATAGGTGGAAAGCCCGAGCCCGTAATGGCCGATGTTAATCGGGCTGTACGCTGCTTTTTTCATGGAGCGAAGCAGCAGTGTATTCAATAGCTGTTCATGTTTTTTCCCGCTAATGGATATGATAAAGCTTTGAATATAGCCGTCGTCACCGGCACGGGAAGCGCGAAAGTCATAACCGAGTTCAGAAGCAATTTCTCCGAATGCAGCAAGTTTTGCCTCATCCGGTTTATCATGAATACGGTAAAGAAAGGGGACATGATGTTCTCTCAATGTTACGGCGGTTATTGTATTGGCAAGCAGCATTGCCTCTTCAACCATACGATGAGCTTTGAATCGTCTGTTCTTGAGGATATTCACCGGTTTACCGGAATCGTCGAGCAGAACCCGGGCTTCTGGCAGTTCAAAATCAAGAGCACCCCGTCCAGTACGTTGCTTGATCAGGAGATCAGTCAGTTCAGAGAAAGTTATAAGCACTTCACATACTTCTGTCGGGATAACCACATCACCGTTTTTATTATTGCCGTCAAGAAATTCCTGTACCTGTTCATATGTAAGACGGCTCTTTGAATGGATCACCGTGTTTGCGATTTCATGCGAAAGTACGGTGCCTTTTGCATCGAGTTGTATCAACACACTTTTTGTAAGACGGTCAACATGTGGTTTCAGGCTGCAAAGATCGTTGGAAACACGTTCGGGCAGCATGGGAAGCACACGGTCCACAAGATAACAGCTCATGCCCCGAGCCTCGGCCTCTCTGTCCATTGCCGTCCTGTCAGAGACATAATATGAAACATCCGCTATATGAACACCAAGTTCATAGCCGCCATCACCGGTTCTCATTAATGAAATTGCGTCATCGAAGTCTTTTGCATCAACAGGATCTATGGTGAATGTAACCAAACCTCTGAGGTCTTTTCTATTACCATGAATTTCAATACTTAAATTATCACCCAACTGTTCGGATTCACGTATGACTTCTTCGGGAAAATGAATGGGGAGGCTGTATCGCAGTGCAATAGCCAGTACGTCTACTCCGGGAGCATCAGGATCTCCGAGAACCTCGGTAATTTTACATAATGGAAGAGTAAAACCCTCGGACAGACTCTCAACACCTGCGATCACCAGATCGCC
>JAFGMP010000167.1 GCA_016927495.1 Candidatus Latescibacterota bacterium
AGGAAGGTTTAACATTATATAAAACGAATTATGAGAAAATCGATATTGTACTGCTGGACCTTTCAATGCCCAAAATGTCGGGGGATAAACTTCTTGAAAGCATAATCGCAATCAATCCGGTAGCTAAAGTAATTATTTCTTCAGGTCAAAGTCATGAAGTTTTGAAAAAATACAATGATGCTAAAGGATATTTAACAAAACCATATCATATCGAAGATTTGACGTCTGTTGTACGAAATACCATTGACGCGGCCTGACCATATAGAGATACATTATAAAAGCAAAGGCGATATCCTTTTTGATTTCAGAATACCGCCTTCATTATCTTGTCACGATTACGTGCATCTCTAACAATAAAAAATTATGAAGTCAATACTTTTTCCAGCTTCATACGCTTACGTTTAGCTGCATTGATTTTACGTTTTTTACGCTCGCTGGGTTTTTCAAAATGCTGATGTCGCTTCATGTCAGAAATGATACCTGCTTTTTCACAGGCTTTTTTAAATCGCTTAAGTGCTTTCTCGAATGTTTCTTCATCGCGGACTATAACACCCGGCATCCAGTAACTACACCCCCCTTACATGAAGGTAAAAGGTACTATTCAAACAAGCATTAACAGCAAAAAAACTATATTAGTTTTTATAATATAATAGTTAATAAATTTATACGCAAGGACAATTTTTAAAAGAATTGTTATAAATTCAGGTTTTTTAGAAATGGCAATCCCAACTGTAATATCAATTTTTTTCATTGAGTTTGTTTCGTTGTTTTTATTCACCGCAAAGTCAGGAAAACATATATTCTTTTAAAAAAGTATTTTGCCCGGTTTTCAGGAGCTGTTTTTACAGACCTTATAATTTTTATGTGATTTCTTCTTTCTTAAAGTAAATTACCTGTCAAACTGAGTCAGATCCATCTGTGGATCTGCTTTATCAAACGAACTGGCAATTTCATCCCAGGTGACCTCATGTTCACCGTACGCTGCGGTTCTCCCAAGTATGGCTGAAAGTGCCGATTCTGCTCCTGCATTTGCCTCGTTTAAAAGATTGCCCGTTTTGATGCTGCTTACAAATTCCTTTTCTTTATTGGCATCGGCGTCATCCAGCGAGGATTTGAACGTGCCCAGCGCCCACTGCTCTTTCGATATTGTTTCAGCGGAGCCTCGTGCCACTCCCGAATCCCATTCATTTTCGCCCTTGATATATACTCCTCCAGTGTAGTGTGCTTCGGCAATTCCTTTTGTGCCGAAAAACCGGACACATACATCGCCGTACCCGGGATCATATTGCGTCGACTCGAAGCACATGTGTACGCTATTCGGGTACGCGAAAAGTATCTGGAAATGGCTCCACACATCACCCATATCATTCCTCCCCTGTCTGCCACCTGTACCGGTTGCCCTCAGCGGATGAGCTTTCAGCGCCCAGTTGCAAACATCGATGATGTGGATTCCCTGATCCACGAGAATACCTCCGGAAAGTGAACGGAACCAGTACCATGTCCTGAGCCGTGCCTCATCATAGGAAATATCGGTACGCCATTTGAGGTAGGGTATCGATCCTGCGAAGTAATAGGCCTGAATGTTGACCACATCACCAATGTCGCCCCGCTGAATTCGTTTGACCATTTCCACATAGGGCGTAGCGCTCCGTATCTGGAAACCGACAGCAAGGGTCGTTTTGCCCTCAGCCAGTTTACCGGTGCGCTGAATCTGTTTGATACCTGCGGTATCCACCGCCACCGGTTTTTCGCAATAGACATGCTTACCGGCTTCCACTGCCGCCTCGAGATGCAGGGGATGAAGAAAACCCGGAGTGGAGACAAGCACCGCATCGATATCCTTGTTGTCCAGAAGCCTTTTATAGGCTTCCGATCCGAGATAAAGATTGGAGTTGTTCAGCGCGGAATAGCCTTTTTCACTGCTAAGCTTATTAAAATGCTCCTTACCCTTTGCAAGTTTATCCTCGAAAAGTTCGGCTATAGCGATAAGCCGTAAGTCGGTGTGATTCATCATCGAGGTAGCAACAGCGGTGCCTCTGCCGCCGCAGCCGATTATACCGAGCCGTATTGCGGAATTGGCGGCGCTGCCGAACACGGTCTCCGGCTTAAGAATCGATATGGTTGCCGAAGCCGCAGCGGTTCCTTTCAGAAAAGTTCTGCGTGATGTATCCATGATAACTCCCGGAATCGGTGAATTTAAAATAAAGGATTATTATTGTTCATTGTGGTGTATCTAAAATAGCGAGATTTGCAGGAAAAACACAACAGGGAATTGAACTGTTACCGGTTTGAAGCCGGTAACGTGATTGGTCGCCTGTAATCCGATTAATGGCATTGCCCTCTCGGTTTCCTCGTGCCTTCCTTTTTGGGCATTAACTTTAGGATAAAAGTTGTGTAATTTGGAATAATATATTATATTGCTTTCCCTTGAACAATCGATAAAAAATCGACCGACTTATGAAGAATTGTGTTGAAATATCTTTCCAAAAACGTTGATTTAATGGTAGACCGTGCTTGAGGTACACAGCCCGGACTGGCTTATGCTATGACATACGGTATGTATTATATAGTTCGTTTTACATGTAACAATCACCCGTTATTTGCCACTATGGAGTGTACGAAAAGTATACAACCGGGAAAAGCTGAGCGGTATGAAGTGCTTTAAAATACGAGAATTCACTGCATGGGCAAAAGGCAAAAATACGAGTCTCAATCATTTTTTCCCCGGGGCTACCCCTTTTCATGCAATTATTGATAAAGGTACGTTACATCTTGATTCTTTACCGAAACATATCTATGGATGCTTGATAAGCGCCTTGAGTGACCTTGTAAGCATCAATACCTGTATGAATATTCTTCAAAATTCCACTGGTAGAAAAAACAGAAAATATACTTTACCACCACTTATTATGTATCATTATGAAAAATCAATATAAACAATTTTGTAAAATCGATTAACCTAAAGCCTATAAAACCTAGGTGAGAAGATAGAAGGGGTGAGGATAATAAAAAACTCATTTCGGTTTTTGATCAAAAAAGATGGATTCTGATTATGGTATTCTCCCATGAAGTTCTAACACATATTCTGCCATTAATCCTGTGGCTTGCTGTAAATTCAACAGCACACGGGCAGGTATACCCTATTCCTGACGAAATGCCTCCAATCGGCAGAACGAGCGCTGTAGAGTTGACGCCATCACCCGGCGGACACGGAGGAGCAGGAATCCATAAAACAGCCATGCTTCTCAGGGGTGAAGATTTTGCAACCGAATTCAGGGGGATGACGACACTGACACTTGAACCGGGATGCAGTATTGGCGAGCATTATCTCAAAACCTGTGAGGAAATATACATTGCTCTCGACGGTCCGGCTCGATTCACTGTCAACGGCAAGACAGCAGAACTTCCAGCCGGAGCAATGGTGCCCGGTATACTCCATTCATCCCACGGCATTTACAACAACACAGATAAATCGTTACGAATGCTTATCATAACCGCAGGGGATAAAAAATCACAAAATGGCTTTATAGATTACGGTGACGACCTAACCGGTACAATACCTGAAACACCGCCGCCATTCCCCTGGGTACAACTTGATAAAAGTCTTCTGCATGAAGCTAGTAATAGTCATGATGGTAAGGGTACAATCCTGTTTCGTCGTCTCTGGAATCCTGATTCGTTTGACTCGAAGTTCTATGTATTCAGCCACGCGATTATTCTTTCCGGATCCTCTATTGGTTATCATCAGCACAACACCCGTGAGGAAATTTATTATGTTCTTGAAGGCAGCGGACGGTATACGGTCAATGATTCCACCTTTACAGTAGGGAAAGGCGATGCGCTCCCCTGCCGTATTCACGATGTACATGGAATCTATAACGATTCTGTCAATGACCTTGAAATTTTAATATTTTCTGTATCGTTAAAAAAAGGTGAAGTAACAGACGAGATAAATTTGGGTGATGATCTAACTATGCGCTGATATTTGAGCTTGATTTTAAAGGAATGTTTATCGAAGTTTTGTTAATTTAATGGAGGCACAAAAGATATGTTTAAAAATTATATCTCTATTTTTATAATGAGTACATTACTTCTTGTGTCCTGTACATCATTGAAAGAATCGAGGATCGAAGAAACAGGCAAAAAACCGGTTGTCAAGCTCGGTATCGAGGTACTTGTCGAGGACAGACTTGACTTGATTTGCGGTAATAAAGTCGGCCTTATCACAAACCCATCGGCTGTAACATCCGATCTCAGAAGCAGTATCGATGTGCTGGCAAACACACAGGGAGTTGAACTTGTTGCATTGTTCGGAGCCGAACATGGTGTCCGCGGTGAAAAACAGGGCAAAATAATACAGGAGGGAGAGCCCGATCCGGTTACCGGCATTCCGGTGTACAGTCTATACGGCGATTCGTATTCCCCGAAAAAGGAATGGCTGGAAAAACTCGATGCACTGATTTTCGACATTCAGGGCGTCGGCGCTGCATGGTACACGTTCAAATATACCATGTCATATGCCATGGAGGGCACGGCCGAGGCCGGAGTTGCATTCATTGTGCTCGACAGGCCTAATCCTCTTGGTGGTGAGATCGTTGAAGGACCATATCATAACCGGTCTGGCATTTTCAGACATAAGCTCCCGCTGCGGCACGGTATGACATATGGTGAAATTGCCACCATGTGGAACGATACCGGGGGATATGGCGCCGATTTGATCGTGGTTAAAATGAAGGGCTGGCGAAGAGACATGTTCTGGGGCGATACCGGCCTGTTGTGGATTATGCCCTCCCCGAATATGGATACGATGGAAACCGCCTATGTCTATCCCGGGCAATGCCTGTTCGAGCGTATGAATATATCCGAGGGACGGGGCACAACCAAGCCGTTCCTTATAACCGGCGCACCATGGGTAGATAACATAAAAGCGGTAAATGACCTCAATAGCCGTCATATCAGGGGTGCGATCTTCAGGCCGCTGTCTTTTATACCCAGGAATCTATTGCCTCCGGGAACCTGGCCGGGTAAACTTCCTTATACAAAACCATGGGACGCAATGTGTCATGGTGTGGAAATTATGCTCACCGAACCGAAAGAGTACCATTCTGTTGAAACTGCGCTACATATAATCGATGCATACCGCAAAACGAATCCGGATTCGCTCGTCTGGTTTCCGCCGGAAGTGATAAAAAAACTGGATGAGCCCGGCATGTCGGTTAATCAGGTTGTTGCAGCATGCCAGCAGGAAGTTGCAGCATTCATGGAAGCGAGAAAAAAATATCTGCTGTACGAATAGAATATTCAAATCCTGACTATTCATAAAATCAACATGGAAAAAGTTTGGATAAGGAAGCTTAAAGTTTTAAACAACGAAAAGCGCGAAAAACACTAAAAGTATCTTCATTTTGATACATAACAATCTTTAAAAAATGCAAAAAAGGGCAGACACATAGGTCAGCTCCTGCAAATTATTAAAGCCGGTACATGAGCTTGTCAAAGGCCAGCGAGTTAAAAAACACTGGGAACGAGGACAAAGACATTTTACGAAGACGCGTTTTTCCTTTTCTTAATGATGGGAAAAGTCATGAAAATATTGCGAAGAATCATCATGTTTTGTGTTGTAATCATAATAATTTTTCCAATCGATACCCAAACAAAGAATTTGCCTAAGCTACCCGCCCCGAAAATAAAGGGCCAGTTCATGAAATCTCTGAAGAATCGTGTTTCCATAAAGGGATTCAGCACTAAAGATCTGCCCGATCAACTTCTGTCAGACCTTTTATGGTCGGCTTTCGGTGTCACGAGTCAGAAAACCGGGAGACGTACCGCACCCTCAGCCTTCAATGCACAGGAGATTGATATATACCTTTTGAAATACGATGGTGTTTACAGGTATGATGCCTTTCAGCATGGACTTGACCAAATCCAAACCGGCGATGTTCGTGACCTTGTGGCGCAGCAGGTTTATGCAAGATCGGCTCCTGTTCAGCTTGTTTATGTTGCTGATTACGGCAGGGCATCCAAACGTTATCCCTCATCATACGATGAAGAGATTGAAAACTGGGCAATGCTTCACACCGGATTCATAGCCCAGAATGTCACCGTGTTTTGCGCGGTAAAGGGCATGTGTTCCGTGATACGTTCTTTCGGTAATCATGAAGCGCTGAGGAAGGCTATGAAGCTCAATGAGAACCAGAAAATTATAATAACTCATGCGGTCGGTTATTCTCCGAAATGACCGGAGATAACATATATCACAAAAGTTTTTTGAGGAGGTATATCGATGCAGGGATTTTTTGCCGGTAAGATATTGCCGGCGCTGGTTATTTTCAACCTGTGTGGCACTCTACACCTGAAAGCACAGGAGAGTGCAGAAAGTTCCGGGTTGCGTCATATTGAAATCGAGCACTATAACTTCAGCAGCGTGGACAAGGACGCTCAGATGTGGAGCGCGATGTATATCGCATCCAACAACAGAATATATATAGGCCTCTGTACACACGCAGACGCTACAAACGTATACGAGTTCGATATCGGCTCAAAGGAAATGCGTCACCTTGCAAACCTGACTATCCTGCTGAACGAAAGAGGCCGTGGAATCTGGACCAACGGGAAAATACATGTCCGGATGCAGGAACTTGACGGGTATGTATATTTTGGTTCGTTCTGCGAGGATAACGGGCCACCGGCAATCGATGCCGCAAGCTATAACGGTCCCTGGTGGTTCAAAATCGAGATAGCCACCGGTAGAGTGGAACCGATAAGCAGAATCAATTCCTTCTGGGGCCTGCTTGGTCAGGTAATGGACAAAGAACGGCGAATAATCTACGGTTTGGCCGAGAACGGCCACCTATATCGCTATTTCATCGACCGTGATTATACCGAAGACATGGGGCGAGTGGACAACTGGGATATCTGCCGTACCCTGCTCATAGATGACCTCGGAAATGTATACGGCAGCTACCCTCCGGGACAGATATGGAAATATGATGTGGTACAGGACAGAATATTCGATCTGCACTACCTTCAGCTTCCGGTAATCAATGTAACACGCAGTATGGCAAATCCCATGCTCGACCGTAAAACGCAATGGCGTGTTATCGAATGGGATCCTGTGGACAAGGTGGCCTACGGAATAATCGGCGGCAGTAACCTGCTGTTTCGTTATGATGTTCATGCAAGCAAAGAAGGCGAAATCGAACCACTGGTATCGATGTGCGCTCCGCAATACCGGGATGGCGATCCGTTCGATATTCCCCATGCGACACTGGCGATGACTATTTCGCAAAAGGAAAGAAAAATCTATTATATACCGGTTGTTTCCGGCGATTTCGATTATGGTGCTGTGAAACTTATCACTGCCGGAAAATCAAAATCGAATAACAGGTCTTCCGGACCGCCACTGTCTTATATGGTATCCTATGATTTGAAAACCGGCACATGCGATGATTTGGGTTTGCTACGTACTGCTGACGGCCGTTATGCGCTTGGCCAGGGAGGAGCCTGTACGGACGGTGAAGGCCGAATCTGGTTTGTTGGAGCTTTCGAAGAACCGGAGGAAAAATTTGTGGTAAGGACATTAGGGAACACGCCGTACAGCATGGGTCTTGGCTGTTACGATCCGTTCAAAACCAACGAACGCGCACAAGCTGAAAGATAGGGAGAAAAATAATGATAAAATATTGTATGTTTGGATTATTTTTCATGCTGAGCTTTACTTCGGCCGGAGCCCAGCAGTGGGTAAATCCCCATTTCGATACTCATCGTCTGGACTACCGTGAACTCGGGTATCCGAATCAAAATCTTATACCTGCGGATAACGCCCAAATCACCGCTCTCCTTGATCATTCGAATGGTTTTATTTATGGTGCCACCAGCGGTAAAACCCAGTCATACCTGTTTTTCTACAACCGCTATATCAATAAGGTACGGCCGCTTGGTAAAATTGGCAACGCCAAAGGAGTATACCATTGTCTGGCAGAGGGTGCGGATGGAGCAATTTATATCGGTACAGGCCTCAACATGTTAGCTCCCCTGGAACTGACCAAAGATTTTCCTGTGGAAGTCGAAGCTATCGAAAAACAGCTCTGGAAGGATATCAAGGGACAGTATAAGGGTTATGACGGTGGACATATCTACCGGTACGACCCCCGGGAAGGCGACATAAAAAGTTATACAAACGATA
Organism: Candidatus Latescibacterota bacterium; assembly: GCA_016927495.1. Lineage (GTDB taxonomy): Bacteria > Latescibacterota > Latescibacteria > Latescibacterales > Latescibacteraceae > JAFGMP01. Next base: position 8,186 of record JAFGMP010000167.1, read on the forward strand.
TACCCTGTCCGTTGGAGGATTTGGGCATACCGGTAACAGATAATGGTGTCTATGCGATGGAATTAAGCCCCGACAAGTCCAAAATATACGGCCTCAGTTACCCGGATGCGCATTTTTTTGTGTTCGAGATAATGACCGGTAAAACACAGGATTTTGGTGATATTATGACTCATAAGGTTTTCGGCGGCCCCGAACGCAACTGGCGCAGTGTACCCCGCGCGATTTTCGCGGATAGCACCTCAGGCTATGTTTATACCTCCGGTGACAACGGATTTATTCTTCGCTACAAACCCGGCGCGGACAATCTTGAGCTTACATTCATGAGACTACCCGGTGAATACTGGGAGGGCCTGAAGTCATGGGACTACCCCATAGTGGAGGCTTTCGATACGGATTCACAGAGTAGGCTGTATTGCGCCACCAGCGACGGTTATCTTGTGCGACTCGACACTCTCCGCGATGAAGTGACCGTTCTCGGCAAACCCCGTATAGCCCGCAGGATCAGGGCTATGTGTATCGACTGTAACGATATTGTGTATATGATAACCGGAGAACCGGAAAGAGCCTCCAAACTGCATACCTATGACCTGTCAGGAGAGCATGGATTTCAGGAACTCGGTCCATTCGCCGTGGACAGGAGCCCCTATTACTCCTGGCGTGCCTACCAGTTTGATGCAATGGCAATCGGTCCTGATGGCACGGTGTTTTGCGGTGAGAGCGACCGCCGCGGCAAGCTATTTTTCTATATTCCCGGTCCCGGGGTGTTTAAAGGAGGTTTGAATCCTACTAATCCGGTTGTGGAACGGCAGCGTCAAGATACACCGGCTCTGATCCCGGAAAGGCTCTGAGCTATTTTAAATTAAGAAAATTCGAATTTATCCCCGGAGGATAGAAAACAGAAAAAACATACTTTTAATACAAACTATGAGTGTCACTCCGAGTGAAACGAAGAGTCTCAAAAAAACCGAGATACTTCACTTCGTTCAGAATGACAAAATGCATGTTATTATCGCATAACTTATCATGGTAAATATTGGACAGATTTTTTTTATTTCATGCAAAATTCGTAGGGGCGCAAAATCCTGTGTCCCTTAAACTGTTTCAGTTTTTGATATTTTTTTGATAACATGCAATGTGTCTTTACAGATGCTTTCGCTCCTGATATACCCTGATGAATGTTTCAACAGAACGGTCATAGGTTTTTTCGATATCATTCGGGAAATAACAGGCGGGAAGTTCTCCCATCCTGCGGTGATAGACCATACATTCACAGCATACCCCATGCCGTGAGCACGAAGAGTAAGTGCAATTACAGGCATTTTTATTGGATTGTACATTGCAGGTTCTCATTAATACCTCACATAAATAGATTTTAAAAAAACGACCGCAATTCTTACAAATACTCAGAAATGCGGTCGCAATAAAAAAGTGCATAACTAATCGGACAGATTGGTGGAATTATTCTTCACTGTCGGAAGCCATTATACCGGCGGTTAAACCGGCAATCAGACCGATCAGCGCGCCAATCGAAACTCCCACACCGATATTATCCATAGCACGACCGGCCAGAAATCCCAATATTCCACCAAGTGCCAAACCGACAATAATGAAAAATGTCAGTTGCATTTCCGCCGAAAAATGGTGTTCCGCAAGAACTTTCATACAATCACCATCCTTTCAGCCATATATATGTAATAAAGGATGCTTCTCCTCAGGTATTACGGAACCCTGAGATAGCAGAAACCTAAACTGACAACAGAAATAAGTTAGTATATAAAATCAAATATTTCAAGCATTATTTTTCCATAATTCATTATATAAGCATTATGTGTATAATTGACATTACGATCACCCTATTGTTTTGGGGATTACAGCGTTTATTCCATGAGAAAGAACTCCTGAATGGCGGGAATTTGTGCACTCAATGCCTCCTGCAACGTTCCCGTGAAGAGTACTTTACCTCTATCGAGGTAGGTAATACGGTGGGCGATTCGTCTGATGCTTTCGAGTTCATGGGTGACGACCACAATAGTCATACCGAGCGTTTCATTGAGTGTTTTTAGCAGTTTGTCAAGTCCGAGAGCGGTTACCGGATCGAGGCCTGCAGAGGGTTCATCGCAGAAAATGATGCTGGGATCCATTACGATAGCCCGTGCCACCGCAGCGCGTTTTTGCATACCGCCGGACAGTTCCTTAGGGAATTTATGATAGACGTTTTTCAATTCCACCTGATGGAGTTTCAATTCGGCGATATCGTGACGCAGTTCCGATGTCATCGATGTATGCATTTCAAGCGGCAGGGCAACATTTTCACCCACCGTGAGAGAATTGAGCAGCGCGCCGTACTGATACATTACCCCTACATCCCTCAGTACCGTTTCGAGATCTTCCTCCTCGAGCTCCGTCATCTCCTGGCCGAGAAGGCGTATGCTCCCCATGGCTGGTTTGTATAATCTGATAATGTTCTTGAGCAGTGTGGACTTTCCGCAGCCGGATGTACCCAAAATAACCATTATTTCCCCTGCGTTCACCGTAAAATCAACGCCGTCGAGCACATGCTGGGAACCGTACCACGTATGGAGGTTTTTGACTTCGAGTATAGCTTCACCTTGCATTTTTTCCTCAAAACTTGAAATAAAACAAAATGCCCCAGATTGAATCCATGACGATAATGGCAAAAATCGACGTAACAACCGACGATGTTGTTGCTCTGCCGACACCATCGGCGCCACCGGTAAAATTGAGTCCCCGGTAGACACCGACAATAGTTATTATTATGGCAAATGACAGTGACTTGATCAGGCCTGTAACAATATCCCAGAACAGAAGCGACAAGAGCAGTTGATTGAAAAACGTCGTCGGAGACAAATCCATGTAGGTAAGGGCAACGAGAAATCCCCCTGAGATACCGATAAATAAAGCAAATACATTTAACAGAGGCATGCATATGATCATAGCCCAGAGTTTCGGTACAACCACAAACCGGATCGGATTGAGTCCGAGTGTTTTGATAGCATCGAGCTCCTCGGTAAATTTCATAGTGGCGATTTCCGATGCGATAGCCGAACCGGTGCGGCCGCTCACTATTATCGCAGTCATTAAGGGTGCGAATTCACGTGATAACCCGATCGCCACGAGATTGACCACGAAAATGGTTACTCCGAACTGTCTGAGTTGCGCAGCGCTCTGCAGCGCAAGTATGACTCCGATAAGGAAAAGAATCGTGCCGACAATTGGCAGCGCGGTAGAACCCATATAATATGCCTGTTCCGTAAACGACCCTTTTCTGTATTGTTTACGGTTGAAAATTCCGACAGCGGACCAGAAAAGAATGTCGACGATCAGTATGGCAACTTCTGTAAGATGTTCCATGCTCCGTAAAGCGGAACCACCTATATTTTCAAGATTAAAAGGGATTTTTTTTTCGGGTATGGAAGGCGGTGCTGCCTCGATACGGGGCATAATGCTGATAAGCCTGTCAGCATTCTCGCTGAACGCGCGCAGTTGAGTTGTTTCGGTACCCAGACGTTTTACCAGGACAGCCCCTGCCGAATCGAGTTCTCCGACATCAGCCCCATCGATTACTTTAATGTCCTCTGCTTTTAATCCGGAAATCTGACGCAGCGCATCACCTACTGTGGTTGCTACGAAATCGCCGGTCAGCATCAGGACACCGTCCTCAAAACTGCATACAGGGGGATTGGGTAAGAATTTCACGAGTTTCCTCACAGGAATTTTGAGAAACGGAGAAGCGTCTGGTAACGCTTGTGTGTAATTTCCATATTCTCGTATCGCCAGAATTCGGCAGTTAAAAGCAGACTCACATTGCTGGTTAAATTTATTCTGAGCCTGTTTTCCGAATCGAACACCCATTTATCAGCATTGGAGTTCGGCATGAGGATATCGAATTCAGTGTCGAAAAGGATGTAGCGTCCAAGACGGATATCACCGAGAAGAAGAAATTCGACTCCCGTTACGTCTGCTTCCTGAATCGGCGAAAGTAGTTTCTTATTGTTGTCATAGGTATAAGCATCACGGGCATAAGTCTGTCTGGCCCCATAACCGCTCCGTAAATTCAAGTTAAGCGGGAGGGTTTTAATAAGGATGGAATTAATACCGAAACCCTGTTTGAAATATATAGGACTGAATGCGCCGGCAAGCTCAATTTTTTTAGCGCCGGTTACCTGAACCGTATCACCGGATGCCATGATTTTATTATAATCGGTCGGATCATCGAAATTTTGGGATGTTTTGAATAGCCGTGATTCGGCTGCAACTCTGACATACGGGCTTAAAAGGTTTGTTAAACGGTAAATATAGGTAAGTTTGAACTCAGCCTTGTCTATATATTTTCTTAATGTTTTCCCGCTTTCCATCGAGAGCCCTTCTTCAAGGTTCGACCAGACCGGGATTACATGGCTGCCCGACTCGTACCGTGCATCGGTGAGCCATTGAACTGTAGAGGTAAAGCCCCAATTGCTGTCTTCACCGGATTCGCCGGATGGTTCCACACGGTTCAACAATGCGTTTCCTGCAAGTTCACTTCGAACCGTCCATTTTTTGTCGCGCTGAAACCTCTGCCTGACATCGGTAAGGTAACCGAAACCGAGAAAATTCAATGTGCCCGAGTCGATAACAAGTATAGCATGGACCAGTTCTCCGGGTGAAAGGCGGATAGTGCCAAAATTGACTACATCGGTTATATTTCCACCCGGTTTAACCACTTTATATTGCCCCGGAGGTAGAATCCATGTTCGAAGCTGTTCATCCAGGCCCTGCTCGACACCTTGACTTATCCCGTATGAAAGACCGGTGTTTTGATCCAGAAGTTCGTAATATTCGCGAACTTTTGTTCTTGATTCGTTAATCACATCTATAACCAGGCCCGACCAGTCAGGTTTTACCAGAGTAGTCGCACCCTCTACTACTTGAACTTTTTTCTGCATCATCTGGTCGGCTGTTCCGGTGCCATAAACGACGGTATATATTCCGGGAACAAGCGTTATACGCTTTCCCGTTGATGATTCTTCAATAATATCACCATCACTCAGAATTCCGTACACCGGTTCGTTATCCGGATTAGTCATCGAAGGTACAAATACCGCTCCTTTGCCAATTGGCACAATTGTGTCATCCATCTCAAGCTGAGTCGCTGGTGGAGGGCTTTCCCAAGTTATTTCCTGGGCAAAGACAAAAGATGTACAACAGAATGCAGCGAAAAAAATTACTGTATTAATTAAAAAAATACGCATAAATCCGGCCTAAGATTAAAGAAATTCTATAAAATATGAGTCTGCATCATTTTCGAATTATCAGTGTATTTGAAATGATAACTATTGATTGTCTTTCTTTTTTTCCGGTATTATTTCATATCCCGATTCATCAAGTTTAAGTACGGTTGAATCACTTTCGGCAGGCACATCAGGCAAAGGAATTATACCTTTCTGGTTGAGTGGAATTCCAGAATCTATTAAACTGAAAAGTGAATCGAGTTTTGATACTACCACATCCATTTGTGTCTGGAAAATGTTTGACATAGATTGCACAGTATATACCATTTCAGGCTGATATACCTGTTTCCTTTGATCAAAGGCATACTCCCATACCTGGGCGCCATCATCGACTCTGAGCATCTTAAATGACATGGCGAGATGTGCAAAGAAAACATCCCCGGCATCAAATTTTTCAAGCGCTTCTACCATGCCTTCAATCCTGAAATCGGGACGGGTATCAAAAAAATCGATACCGATACGATTTGTAAGACCCGACGCTTCGAGATGCTGAAACACAAGATTTGTGATCATATAATCCGGCCTTACTGCCCAATGTTCGAGTTCATAATATTGGATCTGATTCGGCGAAAAGCGATACAGTATGTTCTGACGATTAAATATACGCTGAACATCAAAATTACCAACCTGAAGAGCATATGGGTATGGACGCAGAGAGCCGGGAGAAATCGCTTTTGATGGAGTGTAGTTGATAATATAGTAATTCTTTGTCGGTCTTGACCTAAACATACTACATGACATGAGTAACGCCATTCCAGCAACAAATAGAAATACACTACCATTAATTACATGTCGGTTTTTCATTAAGCACTCCCTGTCATTCGATTCTGTCGCCGGTAGTCTGACGGCCCCTTAAGAGTACCGAAGGATTTTCCCTGATTACATCAGTAGCTTCACGAAGATTGTTGAGCGCCTCTTCGAGATTACTCAGAGAATTGAGTATATCATTCCGTGCCCTGAGCCCAATGAGGTCATAGTGGACAACCATTTGATTTGTATTTGCAAGCAAATCCCTTAATTCATTGTTTGTTTCTGCGATATTAAGACTGTCAAGTTGTGTCTTAAGCCTTTCGGATATATGATTGACATTTGAGACTGTATTTTTTAACTCATTGGACTGCATTATCGAATTGATCGATGTCATAATTTCCGATATCTGTTTGGAGGATACGGCGAGTTGTATCATTACAGTGTCAAGATGTGCCATGCTGTTGGTAAGACTCAATCTGTTATCGGTGAGCAGTGTATCCATGTTCGATGTGACCCGGGAGACCGAATCCAAAGCATTTTGCAATGAAACAGTCGTTTCCGGTCCAAGCATCACATTCAGATTATTCAACACCAGCTCGAGTTTGGCAAGAATTACTTCCGCACTACCGGTAATAGTATCGAATAAAGATTGTCCCGCACCGATAGTATTCCCAATCTCTAAAAAATCAGAATCAGGGGAGCCTCCGGAAAGTTCCACATATTTCAGTCCGGTTATTCCCACCACCTCTACTGTAGCTTTCGTGTCTGTTTTTATTGGTGTGTCATGTTCCACCTGAATGTCAACCTGAATACTTCCCACATCTTTGACCGAGAGGCCCGTTACACGGCCGACCTGGACTCCATGATATTTGACTGCGGCTCCCGGTTCCAGGCCTGTAACCGAAATTCCCTCATAAACAACATGATACGGATCCATTTTTCTGAATAGCCGGCTGCCTACCAGAACAAGAAAAAAAATGAGCAGTATGACGCTGGATGCAATAAGGAATATGGAAAGCCGTACTTTTTGAGCTTTTGTCGCCATAAATATTTACTCTTGGTTGATGGTATTTAATTACGTGAAAAGTATACATTAAAAATAACAATGTCAACGTAAAAACTATCGGGTTTATTGTTCGGTCAAAGTAATTTTTATTGAAGAAAAATAAATGCTGGTAACACCCTCAAATCCGGAGTCGGTACCAATAAAAATCCACAGGATTCCGGTGTTATCTGTCGAAACGGTAATTGCCATATTGTTTCCAAGCGCTTTCAGTTTGTAAGGTTGATCGGGATTTTGATCCGAAATACCGATGTTACCAAGTACAATAGAATCAGCGCCGCCGTAACTTTGGTTACCTTTATCGATATTCATACGGTAGTAATTATCCTGCAAGTCCGATTCATGTATAATAATAGATTCGGGTTCTTCAACTGTCGCTCCGGCATGAAGGTATACGCTTGCACCCGGGCTGCCGCCTATTCCTGCAATGCTTTCAAGAGCATCCGAAGCAATTTCAACGTTGAACCTGACGGCATACGATGTGTTCGCTTTAAGATTTGTAAATTGTCTTTTTATATACATAAAGAGATCGTCGCTGTGATTATTTCCGGAGATATAAAGCCCATACTTATTTCCGAGATATTGGGGGAGTTTTGAATGGGCGAATGAAAGCTCATAAAAATTTTCTTCACCGACGGGATAATCGGCGAATCCGTTTATCCATCCCTCAGTCCCTGAATAAAAATCGTATGAATAGGTTGTGCCATCGCCGGAATCATCCTCAACCGTACTGTTACAGGAATGAAACAGGAATAATATCGCAATTAAGATATTTAAGAGTACATATTTTCCTGCCGGGTTTATCATTGTATTATGCCTCCTGTGATAATGATGGGACAGTATCAACTATAATGAATATATTCACATCTCACCTTTTTTTCAATGGTAAAAAGCAAAAAGGCTCGATGATTAATACAAATCAATTTTTTTAAATGAAATTTTCAGTCAAAAATACTCGTCATACATTACAGATAGGGAAAATATTAATTAACAAATTGAGGAGAAATAACATGAAAGCAGTCGCAATATTCGGATCTCTGTTGATATGGTATGTTTTTACAATTGCGTGTGTGATATCGGCAGGTGGTTCTCTGTTTTCACAAGTCCTTTAAATAAAGGTGTGTGAAAAGGATTAAGGACGTCCCAAACGGACGTCTTTTTTTTGTGTAAAGAGTGAATCCCGAATCCGGGATACAAAATCACAATGAAAACAGGTGTCCGGAGTTTTTTGAATTACCAGTCCATTGCCGGATAATATGAAAATGGGGCAGAATTACTTCCACCCCATTATGTAATCGACATTACTTTTAATCTGTTATTTCTTAGCTGCGGCTTTCATATCGATGAAAGCTTTTGGATTCTCCATTACGGTTAAAATATAGATGACCGCTGCAACCATCATGACCATTACAATGGTGAATGTACTGTTGTAATTCAAAATTTTCATATCCATTAACTGTCCAAGTATAATAGGAAGAGGAACAACCAGCAAATTTACACCTACATTGGTCACTGCCACATAGGTTGATTTATCAATGGTAGGGCAGCACAACAGGCACATATTGCTGTATCCGACATTATCCGATACCTGTGCCAAACCGGTTATAACAAACGCAGCCAGTACCACATAAGGACTCACATCCGGCAGAAGCCATGCCATAAGCGTGTAAATTATAGCAATGAGATGGGAGGTCAAAAGCATTTGTTTTGGACCATAAATATCAGCAATACGAGTAATAGTAAAACCGCCGATGAAAAGCCCGATACCATGGAGCGAGGTAAACAAGCCGGCTTTTGCCTGATCAAACCCACGTTCACTCATTAAATAAGCGAGCATGAAGGCAAGCATAACATAATGGCCGCTCATGAGCCATTTGCCGATGAGGAATTTTCTCAGTGTCTTGTCGGTTTTTACAACATTGAGACATTTTCCGATATAAGCGCCGAAAGAAGGTTCACTCTCGATTTTGTCACCTTCAGGTTCGTTCAGGCTTAAAAGAATGAGTGAGATAAGCAGGGATATTACGAACGTTGCAATAAAGATTATGGCATAGTTTGTGGGCGCCGGGTAAGTGGTGCTTATTTTTGTGGCAACCGGGCCTGCAAGAGCAATTCCACCGAACTGAATTGCAAACAAAATTCCCAAGAGCTGACCAAGTCTGTCACTGGGAATAATTTTAAACAACAGCGAAAATTGTCCGGGTATAAACATGCCGGTAAGAGAACAGGCCCATATGAATAAAATAAGAAAAAGCCAGATTGATAGCGTTTGATTTGCAGCATTCGTCATGAGTATGTATATACCGAGGATAAGCCATGCAAAACTTGACAAAATGAGAACTTTTGCCATAAATTTCTTTTTAATCGTTTGCGTTTCGGTAGCATATGCAGCCCATACCTGAGGTACTGCAAATCCGGCCCAAAAGATTGCCGTCACCAATCCGATCTGCATCGAACTTGCTTTCAGGAATGTCAAAAATGCAATTGGTATACCGATAAAATAAGTCAGTCCGCCCCAGACGGATCCGCCAAATCCGTTACCGAACCCAAATACGTCGAATTTATAATACTCTTTTAAACTTTGGCCGTTAGCCATCTCATTTCCTCCCTGTGTTGTATTACAATATTAAAATAGTTATGTCTTTTCTCGATTTTATACCTCCTTTGAATACTGTTTGTTTTTAAGAAATTTTTATCATAATGATTCAAAATCAATTCAATAAATAAATGAGTTATATATGATATTTAGTTTTATTTCGGCAGGATGAAATCTCTTTAACTTGTATATAAAGTAAATAATAAAGTACTGTCAAGAGCAATTGTCAGGATGTTTTTGTTTTTTTTATAATTATTGAGTTTCAACCGGCAAGAAAATCGGATACTTTCCCGTTACGTTCTATCATACGGTCGAGTATTTCAATGCAGCAGAACAACCGGCGGGGGTGATGCAGGAGGCCGGTACGGCTGAATAGTTCGGGTTTTTTGTAAGCATGGGTGAAAATTTTGTCGAACCAGTAAATCGCCCATGGCGCTTGAGTATGCTCGATTGCAAGCAGTGCAAAAACCATAGCGTCATCCAGCCGTCCCCAACTTGGAGAATCACTGGAATCCGCAATATTCTGTTCGGGATAATCCAGACCTATCAAACCGCCGTCTTCGCCTTCTCTCCAGCACTTTTCAAAAGTCAATCTGCCCATTTCAAGAGCTTCCATAAACATTTTTTGATTGCCGAGCCTTAATGCCTCGTCCATACACATCCATGCAGACTGTATGCTGTGCCAGCTCGATATATTTCTCAGATCACGGCCTGCTTCCGGTCTGTACGGCATAAAAGAATCGTCAAGATACTCAAAAAATACACCGTACTCCTGACAAAAATGACGTTCCATTATGTTTCTGACACACATTCTCGCCATCATTTCAACCCCATAGTCCTGTGTAACTCGTGCAAGAGGGGTAAGAGCGCTGAGAAAATGCTGCCATGTCCCCAGGATTTTCGTTCCCGGTTCATATCCCTCCTTATGAGCTTGCAGATGCTGGTATTCGGGCGATACAATCCGTTCGTTGATACCGTGCGCCGTTTCGATTGCTATATCGAGCAGATTGGTTTCTCCGGTTGCCTTATAATACTCTGTAAATCCCAATATAACATACATATCGCCGTAAATGTCGTACGGGCCCTCGATGACTGTTTTGCCGTCACGGCTTATTTTCGATATCCAGTATCCTGTGCTTTTTTCACGGCAATAGTTAAGTATAAAATCTCTACACAAACGTGAGGCCTTAAGATGCCGTTCCCGCTGCCCGAAATGATTGTAAATATAGGAAAAAACCCACAATCCGCGGCCCATATAGTACATTTGTTTTTCATCCGTCGTGAAATTACCGTTCTCATCCCATCTCGGGATAAATCCCCCATACACCCAGTCTATTCCGCCGGTATCCCATAGGGCAATATATTCTTCTTCAAGCTCCCTGTTATGGAAATCCCGCAGCTCTGCCAGTGTACGGCCACCAATTTCCGACACGGTTGTTTGGCACGTTTTCGATGTTCCGTAGTTATTATCGTTACTATCCTGACCCATCGCAAGAACTTTACAGGCGGCAGAAAACATACCTAAACAGGACAATGCTTGTGATAAAAAAAGCCTGCGAATCATAATGGTATCCGTTAAGATATTATCGTTATGATTTAATGGTGAGTTACAATAAAAACATGATGATAGATGATAATTGATCAGCAAAATAATATCAAGGAAATATAGGTTATAAAATAAATGTTATAAAAGTATTGATCGACCTGAAGTATATATCGACCTTTAACTATGATGGGATATGCATAATCATCGCGCTCTTTGCAAACTATGATAATCGAGCAGAGGCACAAAATTATGTGCCTCTGCTTCGGAGAATTCTTTTGATTATAATGCGAACATGTCAAATGTTGTTATGGAATAATATGTTTACAGTAGAATCAGGAATAGTATATATTTTTAATAATCGGCACCATAAACTCAACCCGTTTCCCTTCTTTATCACCCTTTTTATATGATTACTTCCAGGGGGGTGGGTGACAAAAGAAGGGATCGGGATTGAACTGATGCTTCAGGAGTGGAGGAATGTTAGTAAATTGTTTTATTTTTTAAGAATCACGGTAAAAGTACTGCCGACATCCGGTTTACTTGAAACCGATACCTCACCATAATAAAGCTGCGCAAGTTTTTTTACTATGGAAAGTCCGAGACCGCTGCCAAGAATATTACGGGTTTTCTGATTTTTAATTCTCACAAAATCATTAAATAATTTCCCCGCTTCTTCGTCGGTCATACCGATTCCCGTGTCTGTCACTACGATTGTAATCTTTTCTTCATCGTGAGATATGGTAACATCTACTTTACCGTTATCTCTGTTGTATTTCACTGCATTCGATATAAGATTATTGAGTATTATTTCAAGTTCTCCGCGGTCTGCATCCATAGTCACCGATGCGTCAGAGTGAATATCTATGGTGATGTTTCTGCTCTCTGCGGAAGGCAGCACTGTTTCACGTGCGGATTCGGCGACAGCATTTACATCGACTTCGGAAAGTTCCCGCTGTTTTTCTCCGGATTCGATACGTGTCATGTCCAAAAGATCGATGATTAACTTTCGCATCCCGTCAAGCCGAATTGCACTTCGATCTATTATCTGTTCATAGGAAGCGATGTCATCACCTGCGGTATGGCTTTTCATAATCTGCAGATAGCCTTCGATTGCAGCCAGCGGTGCTTTTAGTTCATGTGCCAGGACAGATATGAACTGGAAGCGAACCTTGCGTTTCTCTTCGGCAAGCCTTTTTGCCTGCTTCGACAGGATTATGCGGCCTGAAGCCTTGCGGATTATATGTTTCAGTTCGTCGGGTGTAAACGGCTTCGGAAGGAAATCATACGCGCCCCGTTTCGTTGCCGTAACGGCAGTTTCAAGCGACGCATAAGCGGTAATCATGATAGTCAGGATTTCCATGTTCCTGGTTTTGATTTGTTCAAGTACATCGAGGCCGCTTATTCCCGGCAATTTATAATCCAGCAACAGAATATGCGGAGTGGCTGCGTCGATTTTTTTCAGCGCTTCTTCACCGGTCGATGCATCATCGACGGTAAAACCGACTTCCCCTTCAACTTCGGGAAGGCGAACCACAAAATCTCTCAGCGCGCGTGTAACTGCCATACGCATGCCCGGTTCATCGTCCGTAATCAGAATTCTGAGCGTTTCCATCGCCCTTATCCCTTCAGTAATCGTTTGATTTCATGCTGAAGCTGCTCGAATCGAATCGGCTTGGCAAGAACCACATCGGCTTTTAGCCAACTGTGACTGCCGTCTTCCGTTCTATCAAACTCGATACCCGTTTCACGGGTTACCGCCGTAACCATGATAACCGGAATCGAAGAATCGATTTTTTTTATGTGATAACTGAGCGTAAATCCGGCATCCATATGCTCCATCATTAAATCGACAATCGCACAATCCGGCCGGACTTCTTTAAGTCGTTTCTCTGCCTGTTCGAGACTTTCCGCTGAAATAACTTCAAAGCCTGCCGCTTCAAGCTGCATTTTAAGTTGAAGCAACAGGTCGATATCATCGTCGACAATCAGAATTTTTTTCACTGCGTCGGATTTTTCCATTTTCACCTTACCTTTATTTTGTATACATGCGTTTTTATCTGTGTAAAAATGATCTCAATTTATGTTTCTTTACCTTTTCGGGGCAATGTTACCGTAAAAGTCGTTCCGGTCTGCCCTTTTGCCGGATCTGTATTGGATTCAACCTTAATGTCACCGTAATGCATTTTCACAATTCCGTACGTGACCGAAAGACCGAGGCCTGTTCCCTTGCCTAACTGTTTTGTTGTGTAAAACGGCTCGAAAATTTTGCCGATGTTTTCTTTGGGTATGCCGATACCGGTGTCGGTGACGATAAAATTAATAAATGATTCGTCGCCCCGTGTTTTTATCGTTAAGCTGCCCCCGTCAGGCATCGCCGCATATGAATTGGTAATCAGATTTGTCAGAATCTGAATGACCTGATCACGGTCCAGTTCGGCAATAGGATTTTCAAGTTCTTTTTCGATAATAATTTTCACATTCTCAGGAGCAGGGACGGTGATCAGGCTCCGTTCAACCAACTCATGAATATCGGTCGGTTCAAGCGTTACTTTATTTTCCCTGGCGAATCCGAGAAGCCCGGCTACAATTTTCTTGCACCGGTCGGCCTGTTCCGCAATCAAATCCAGATCGTCGTGGAGCCTGACATCGCATCCATATTCGTCTTTAAGGAGATGAGCGTACATCAGTACAACACCTAGCGGATTGTTGACTTCATGAGCTATGCCGGCCGCCAGTTGCCCCATGCTTGCAAGCTTTTCGGAGTGCATGAGCGCTTCCTGTGTTTCTGCAAGCTGCTCGTTTGATATTCCGAGTTCCTTGATGGTTCTGTTGAGTTGGTCGATTGTATAGGGCAGACACATTTCGCTTTCCGCGAGGCCTTTATAGATGGCAATAGCATGTTCACGGCATGTTACATACCCACATGCGCCACAGTTAAGCTCGTCGCAAGAAGAGAATTTACCCATTTGCTCAAGAATCTTTTTCAATTCCTCTTTATTGGGGACCGGTATCCGCTGATCGTTCGGAGCATAGGGTCGCGTCAGATCGAGGTCGGTGAAATTCGCCATTTCTGCAAGCCATTTCTGGTGATCACGTTTACTTATGTATTCCCTTACATAACGGCTTACCTGCGAGCGGCGATAAAATTGAGGTGTGCCCGAACTGATTCCGGGTCCCATGATACAACCGTTGCAACATAGTACTTCAAGAAGCCCTGCATCGAGATCGCCCGATTCGAATTCTTTTATGGCATCTACAAAATTCTCACGCCCGTCTGCAGCGACGATATCGCCTGCCATAAGATTTTCAGGTATATTTGCAGCCTGAAGTAGTCCGCGGCTTATGGAAAAAAGCGATCCCAGGCCTGCATGCGGGGGATCAAAATCGCCTGGTTCGACAGATTCAGGTGTTATGTCTGCGTCCGAAAACATCGACCTAAGTTCTATGAATGTGATCGTCGCATCGATTTCACCGGGCAGATGACGGCTTGCCGCCTCCTGTTTTTTAGCGATACACGGGCCAATAAATACAATTTTCAGATCTTTTGAATGAATGCTTCTAAGCGCACGAGCAACAGCAATCATAGGCGAAACGATCGGGCTGAGAGAACCGACAAGCTCGGGGTGATATTTTTCAACAAAGGTTATGAGTGCCGGGCAGGTGGTGGCAATATATCGTTTGCCGTCGTTTTCCTTCATGAGCTTTCTGTAACGGTCGGCGACAAGATCTGCGCCGAAAGCCACTTCATTCACCATTGAAAAACCAAGCTTTTTCAGCATTCCCACTAACTGTTTCGGTCTTATATTTTCGAATTCGGCAGGAAAACTTGGTGCAATACATGCAGAGATATTTTCACCGGAATCAAGCAAGGCTTTCACCTGATCGACCGTGCTGATTACCTGTTTCGCTCCCTGACTGCAGACTTTCACGCAATTGCCGCAGTTAATGCAACGCTCCCCAATAATCTCTGCCTGACCGTCTACAATCCGTATAGCTTTAGCAGGGCATTCACGTACGCAGGTATAACAAACCCTGCATTTCTCTTTAACAGTCCTCACAAACGATTTATTGATCATATTGTCATTGCTTTCGTTTAAAGAAGCACTTCTTCTCTCTTCACATATTTCGTATGCAGGAGGTGATGACTTTTTTCACCCAGCGGTTTCCCGAGAAACTCATCATAAAGCCGTTGAACTTCAGTATTTTTGTGGGAAAAATGAACACGCTCGTCACGGTCGATGCTGTATAGTTTCTGCATTCGCTGTCTGATTGCTTTAATGTCCGTCGAATGAGGCTGGCCGCCGCCGGCTATACATCCTCCGGGGCAGGTCATGACTTCAATAAAATGAATATCGGAACGTCCCATACGGATTTCTTCAAGAAGTTGCCGTGCATTATCAAGCCCGCTCACAACCGCGAAACCGAACTCGGTATCGCCTATGGTTAAATGAACTTCCTTATGTCCTTTAAGACCTCGTACATCCTGAATTTTATAATCATCCATATCGCTGCCGGTTATAAGATAATATGCGGTTCGCAGCGCGGCTTCCATTACGCCACCGGTAGCGCCGAACAATTTACCAGCGGTACTGCGCATACCGAACGGACTGTCTGCCGTATCAGGTTCAAGCGAATTAAGGTCGATGCCCCTCATACGTAATATTTTCGCCATTTCACGGGTTGTAAGTACCGCATCAACATCGGCCACATTATCGTGAATCATTTCCGGCCTGTCGCCCTCGAATTTCTTGGCTGTGCAGGGCATGACCGAAACACTGTAAATCTTGTCAGGACTAATGCCTTCCCTTTGAGCAAAAAAATGTTTGATAAGAGCGCCAAGCATTTGCTGCGGACTCTTACAACTCGATATATTATCAATAAAATCAGGATAGAACTGTTCTACATATTTAATCCAGCCCGGAGAACAACTGGTCATCATCGGCAATTTGCCACCGTTAGTTATACGTTGGACAAGCTCCGAGGCTTCCTCCATAATGGTAAGGTCGGCGGAAAACGATGTATCGAATACTCTGTCGAAACCGAGTTGCCTGAAAGCGGCCACCATGATACCGGCTATGTCTTTACCCGGTTTTGTGCCGAATTCCTCTGCAAGCGTTACCGAAATACTTGGGGCATGCTGCACAACGACGACCTTTTCAGGATCATCGAGGGCATCGAGTACATCGTTAATTCGTGAACGCTCCGTTAAAGCGCCGGTCGGGCAGACCATGATACACTGGCCGCAATTAATACAACTCGATACATTCAAACCTTCACCAAAAGCCGTCTCAACACTGCTCGTGCTTCCCCTGCCTGCAAAATCGATTGCGGACACACCCTGAACTTCCTCACATACACGGACACACCTGCCGCAAAGGATACACTTCGAGGGGTCGCGAACTATTGAAAGGCTCGATGTATCCAATGGATAAACAGCAGTGGTACCTTTAAACCGGTGCTGTGTTATCCCGAACTCTTCCGACAGGTTCTGTAATTCGCAATTACCGCTTCGACTGCAATAAAGGCAATCGTTCGGGTGATTGGCAAGCAGTAATTCGATGATTGTTTTACGGGCTTTCACCACACGGGGAGAATGTGTTTTTATTTTCATACCATCGGCGACCGGAAATGCACAGCTTGGTATCAGATTTCTCTGGCCTTCAACTTCCACTACACACATGCGGCACGCGCCTGATGGAAAGAGGTTTTCCATAAAACAGAGTGTGGGAACCCGAATTCCGGCTCTGTTGAGAGCGGAAAGGATCATCTCACCTTCTCTGGCTTGAACGGGTTTATTGTTAACTTCAATCTGTATCATGACACCATCCTTAATTGGTTTATTTATTCAACGACTACAGCATTAAAACGGCAGACATCTACACAGGTGCCGCAACCTATACATTTATCTGGAATAATGTAATGCGGGCTCTTGGGGGTCCCCATAATAGCCTCGCTCGGACACTTTTTCGCACAAAGCGTACAACCCTTGCAGGCATCCGCATCGATACTGTAGGTCAGGAGATTGACACAGGCTTTTGACGGGCACTTGCGCTCGAAAATATGAGCCTCGTACTCATCCTTGAACCATCGCATTGTACTTAATACCGGATTGGGGGCTGATTGTCCAAGCCCGCATAGACTGGTATCTTTAATCACTTCAGCGAGACTCTTCAATTGCATTACACCTCTGAAACGTTCGAGGGAATCGGAGTCCTTCTCGCTGCTGCGTCCCCGTGTGATACTCTCGAGTATCTTAAGCATGTGCTTTGTTCCCTCACGGCAGGGGATACATTTACCGCAGCTTTCCCGCTGGATAAAATCCATAAAAAATTTCGCCACATCGACCATACAGGTGTCTTCATCCATGACGACCATACCGCCTGAACCCATCATAGCGCCCACAGTTTTGAGCGATTCATAATCGATCTCGACATCGAGGTGTTGTTCTGGAATACAGCCCCCCGACGGGCCGCCGATTTGAACTGCTTTATACTTTTTACCCCCCGGAATTCCACCGCCTATGTCCATGATGATCTGGCGAATGGTAGTACCCATGGCAACTTCGACAAGCCCTGTTCGCGATATTTTACCCGAAAGGGCAAACACCTTCGTACCCTTGCTGTTTTTTGTGCCTACCGCACTGAACCAGTCGCTGCCTCGGTTAATTATATTGGGTATGTTAGCCAACGTTTCGACATTATTGATAGCTGTCGGTTTATCGAACAAGCCGCGGACAGAGGGATAGGGGGGACGAGGACGGGGCATACCCCGTTTCCCCTCGATACTGTGTATAAGCGCTGTTTCCTCTCCGCATACGAAAGCGCCTGCACCCATTTTTATTTTAATTTCAAGATTGTATCCGCTGTCGAGAATGTTATACCCAAGAAATCCGTACTTTTTGGCCTGTTCGATGGCGTGCCTGAGCCGTTTAATCGCAAGGGGATATTCGGCGCGAATGTAAATATAGGCTTTTGTTGCACCGATGGCATATGCCGCAATACTCAGACCTTCGAGAAGTCTGTAGGGATCGCCTTCGATCACGGCCCTGTCCATAAATGCTCCGGGATCGCCCTCGTCGGCATTACAGATAAAGTATTTCTGGTCACCCGGTGTCTGAAGTGTAAATTTCCATTTCAGTCCGGTGGGAAAACCCCCACCGCCGCGCCCCTTTAGACCGCTTTTTTCTACTCCGGCGCATACTTCCTCGGGAGTCATACCATGTACCGCACGGGCAAACGCCTGATAACCGCCATGGGCAATGTATTCATCTATACTTACGGGATCGATTAATCCGCAGTGTTCCAGCACCCACCGTGTCTGAGGACCGAAAAAGGGATGTTCGTCGAGATAGGATATTTTCTGCCACGGTTTGAAGTTTTTATTTCTGTGCTGTCCCAGAACATCGTCCTTATTCGGAGTTTCCTTGAAAATACTGTCAAGCATTGCGGCAACTTTTTCATGGGTTACTTTTCGGAATAATAAACGTGTCCGTCCCGGTATCTGAATATCAACCAGAGGTTCTTCCACACAGAGGCCGATACAGCCGACCTCCACTATATCTGCGTTGATGTCGTTGGTTTCACAGTATGTTTTTATCGCTTCAAGCGTTTTAGCTGCCCCGGCACCAAGTCCACAAGTTCCTGTGCCGATAAAAATAACGGGAGTGGTGACCGTGTCACGGCGAAGTAAAGCGAGGCTGGTATTTTTCGCAACCATATCAGAGGAGTCGATGAAGCTCTTGATAACATCCGGGCACGAAATACCTGTAGTAGCCCAGCATCCTTCGGATTCTTTCCATATATTATGCGTTTGCTTCAATTTTCTCAGCCTTTCTTCTATATGAATCAATGATATTTTTGATTTTATCCTGTGTTACCCCGGCATAAAACTCACCATCGATACTGATAACCGGCGCCAGTCCGCATGCGCCGATACAGGCAACCACCTCAAGACTAAACAATCCGTCCCGAGTGGTTTCACCCGGTTTGATATTCAGCTCGCGCTGCATTGCTTCGAGTACTTTAAGTGAGCCTTTGACATGACAGGCTGTCCCGCGACAAACCTGAATGGTATACAAACCCGGAGCCTGAAAACGAAACTGGTTGTAGAATGTTGCCACACCGTAAATCTTACTTGTGGGAAGTTTCAGGTATTTGCCGATGATGACCACGGCCTCCCGTGAAAGAAAGCCTATGAATTCCTGAACCTCCTGCAGAATAGGGATGAGATCGTCACGCTGAGCGTTGGGGTATTTTGTAAGAATGTGCTGAATGTCGGTATTCACTGTATAAACCTCGCTTTGTTAAGAACAAAAAACTCACTATAGCGATTGGCATATTATTTCGCATTGTGATTTTATTAACGTCGTTATTTTTGTAACGAATATATGTAAAGCTGGGGCAAAAGTCAAGAAAAAATATTATTTATAATTAATTTTCCCGTCGAATAGCTATTTTAGCAATTTATATGCCATTTACATTTGATACATCATAATTTCAATAAATCCATGGTATTACATTTTATAATGAAATGCGGTATGAACCTACGGGAACCGGAAAAGTCGACATTATGTCCTGTGAGCTTTATTTAGACATGACATTAAGTCGATTAGGAAAAACAGGCAGAAGGCACATGGTCAGAACTATTCATAAACAAAGGTAAGGTGATGAGAGAGAAAAAAAAAAGGCAACATTATTTTCTGAATCAAGGTAAAAAAGATGTGGAGTTAAGTGGTCGAAGTAGTATGATGGTGAAGTAAAAGAGGTGAGGAGTTAGGGAAAATGGGAGTTTCAGGCATACTTATACCTGAAAGAAAAGGGTTTAAAAGATTTTATCATGATCGGAGAATGTTGTTAACTTTTTTATAAAAATTGTTTTGAAATAAACGAAAGTTGGATATTATGGTTCATAGCAGTCTCAATTACAAATTATTAATGTATTGTAGTAATAACCTAATTATAAACAAGTATTTATGTTTTGGGACATAATATAAAAAAGGGGACATTTTTTGTCTTGTCCCCTTTGTATTATCACCCTATACAACATATATTTTATTTTAAAACCTGCCGTATTCCGATTGAATACCTTCTCCCGTAATCCGGATAACCGACGACCGTGGAATATTCTTCGCCGGTAAGATTGATTGCCTCAAGATACACTCGTGTCCTGAGTTTTGTGCCGAAAGATTTTCCCATGGTTAGATTCAGCGTGCTGTAGTCTCCTATTGGCACGGGTGTTGTGGCGTCCGCAGCAAACCGTGTACTTTCATAGGATGATACCGTTTTAAGGAAGAGGTTCAGGTCATATCCCTCATGCCATAACTGCACACCGCCGCCGACAATAACTTCGGGAAGTTCTTCATTTTTTTTCATAGAACCGTTTATCTCAGCCCGTGAGCGTATACCTGCGATGTTGAAAAACACTTTTGCCTTATCATAAAGCGGAACAGACTGTACCTCGAATTCCAGGCCGAGTTGATCCTGGTCACGGTTTATCCAAAGTTCATGAATCCGTCCATCGACTTCCCGTGTTTGACCGCTCAGGGCAAGCGCATTGTTTTGCCTGACAAAAAATCCGGTAAGTGTGAGATTACCTGCATCGGGCACATACATTTCAACGCCGGTATCAGCTTTAATACGTTCCTCATTCTCGGGTTTTTCGAGATCGGTTGTTAATGTTCCTTCACGAGGTTTTATGTGACCTCCGGCCAGATTGGCATTCAAGGAAAGGTTCGGCGTTACCAGATATGAGGCGCCAACATTCCAGTTAATAATCGATGGCTCCCATTCATCTGTAATGGACGGTACTTTACCAAATCCCTGTGCACTTCCTTCTATATTATATGCCCCATACTCGTTTATATACGTTCGCTGCCATTTAATGCCGCCGTCAACCTCAAGATTTCCGAATTTGTGCTCATCAACCAGTACCAGAGCATATGTTTCGAGATCAGTTCGCCTGCCCGTAAAGAAGCGTTTTCCTTGAGGTGAAATCCAGTGGTTATAAAAGCCCCCGGCCCTGATCGTGTTGTTTTCCCATAGTTTCAGCGACTGAACAAGATTCAGGCTCCATTCGAAATCCCAGTCATGAGTACTGGTGTGGGATGAATCGGTCTGGCTGTTATATGTGTTGTCACGGTTGGCGTAGGCGGCATGAAATTCTGTTGAGGCTTTTTCACTTGCCAAATAGAACACCTTAAGTTGAGCCATGGTAGCCTGCAGGGGATCGTACCATTCTTCCGATGTCTGAAGTTTTTTGGTTGCCGGAGGTTCCGCCAGGGCAAGCTGGCGTTTCCCGAACATGTGCAGAAGCGATGAACGTATCGACAATTTTTCGGTTGGCCGCCAGTTAACGTTACCGATGAAATTTGTCATGTTCTCCGCCGCAAACCTGTTATCCGGACCGTCTGTATGAGGCGTTCCCAATCCCAGCATATATGAAACGTTTCGCGCCGAACCGCCGTGGGAAATGTGGAATCTGTTAGTGTTAAAGCTGCCGTATTCGAGTTCCCATGAGGTTTCCGGTTCGGTATAATCACGGGGGATTATATTGACCACACCTCCGAGGCCGGAAATTCCGGTGAGCATAGCTGCGCTGGAACGCATTATTTCGATACGGTCGATATCATGTGACGAGAAGAAATAGGGAAGTTCATGAAATTCACGGTATAAAGCGCCGTCGATAGCGTAATCCGGATAGGGATATTTCTGTCCTCTGACCGAGAAAAATTGTTTAACTTTTCGCCCGCGCGTTTCCATCCATGCTCCGGGGACGTACTCCATAGCATCTATCACGGTATCCGCACCCTGTTTCTCGATATCCTCACGGTTGATGACACTTTTCGACGACTGGAGTCCCGGAGATTCGCTCATCGGTTCCATGACAACATCACGTACTATATTGCCTCTTACCTCCAAAGGTTCGAGCACATACACCGGTCTGTCTTCGACCGATGGCACTGAGGTATGAACAACTGTACGGGTTGTTTGTCTCCGGGTAAAACCGGGCTTATAAAATTCCACCCAGACACCGTAACTTACATCTTCACTTCCTGCCGGTTGCGGGATGATGATACGATACTTGTCGATATTGAGGGCTTTCATGATTGCTTCAAATTCTTCGGCGGTTTCCGTGACATCATAGTTTAATCCACCGCCACCCCTGCTTTGCTGTTTACGGATTTGCCGTGCAACCTCAACAGGCAGATTTTCGGAAAAACCTCGCCCTATTAACGCCACTCCTCCGGGTTTCAGCACACGGTAGATTTCCGAAAAAGATTTCGGTTTGTCATTCCATAAATGAAACGAACCCCGTGACACAACTATATCTGCTGTTTCATTGTTTAAAGGCAGATTTTGCGCATCGGCTTCGAGAGTATTGATACGCTGTTCGACATCAGCATCGGCAGCCATTTTTCGGGTATAATGAAAAAAGTACGGATTTATATCAGCGTTGATCCAATGCATACCAGGTGTTTTTTTTGCAAGTTCAACTGCCAGATGTCCAGGACCGCCCCCGAGGTCTATACCCGTGCCTGTAAAGTCGGCAAGACCATAGTCGGTGAAAATCTGCTCTGCCAGCGGTTCGTATAACGGGGCATGTGTAGTCGAGGCTGTGCGATTGTATCTTTCGGCATATTGCTTCTGTTCGGTTTCAGAAAGTGCCTGGCCATAGCTATATCCATATGTAATTCCAACTGATATAAGAAGTGGGGCAATGAAATAACGGTAACGCATCGAATTATCCTTTTACTGATTATTTTGTTTTATGAACTAATTATATCATAAAAAATATAGCAATCAATTTTTCAATGTAATAAATCTAATGGTAAATTTTAAAATTTTTTTCTTGAATTGTATTATGGTTTTGTGAGAATTAAATGAAATCAGAACGAACAGTTATTTTTACATATATTTACTGAATGAATCTATTTCCGAATCAATTAAAACCATATTTTATGTGAACAAAAAGGTTTCAGTTGAAATACGGTGAAAACGTATCGATAAGTCCGACAACGCCCATATATGTAGTAATAAAAGCATAAATAAGGGTTGCAAACATACCGGTATTGAGCCAAAATCCCGCACGGTGCTCACCCATGATTTTTTTACTGTTAACCATCACCATAATTGCAAGCGTCGTCACCGGCATAATCGTTGCCTGAAATGCGCTCGAAGCGATCATAACAAACACCGGTCGTCCTCCCAAAACAGGTACAGTCAAGCCAGCAAGTAGTCCGAGACCACCGAGGATTCTGAACATGGGGCTTTGTATGTTACGTTCTATGCCTCGGTAATCACAAATAAGCCACGGCAATATCAGCGCTATGGGAAACACGGTACTGATGCCTGCGCTGATGATTCCAACCACAAAAATACTGATGGCAAATCTTCCGGCAATCGGCTCAAGAGTTTTAACCATATCGACTGCGCGTTCAACCGGTGTTCCCATACGGTATAATGTGCCTGCCGCACATGCCATAATCGCGCCTGAAATGATCAGCATCAGGCTTGCGCTCACAAACGCATCGATTTTTTCCTGGCGAAGGTCGTTAATTGTCCAGCCTTTTTCGGCGACAATAATGCTGCGCATCACAAATACGATGGCTCCGCATGTTGTCCCGGTCATGCCGGCGATTATCAGAAACGCATTCGGTTCATCGGGAATACCGGGAATCATACCGGTAAGCAAATCTTTGGGATCGGGTATAACCATAAACATGCTGAGAACGAAACTCAGCCCCATTATGACGACGAATGCGATAAGCACCTTTTCAAATCGTGAATACTTACCAACCCATAACAGATAATAACAACCTGAGAGAATTACCGCAGCAATCAATATCATACTGAAGCCTTCACCGCCGAAAAGAATTCGCGACCACTCGCGGACCAGTTCGGAGACAACACCCATAACACCGGCAAGCCCCAGAAATTCCCCGAGAGACAACACAAAAATCGAGTACAACGCAATCCAATTCCCGTATGGCAGATGTTTTTTGTAACCGCGAAGGGATGTGTCGCCGGTAACAAGCGTAAACTGGCCGTATGCTACAAGCATGACAAAAGTGAACAGACACGACAGCAGCAATACCCAGAATATACTCATACCGTACCGGCTTCCGGCCGATGCCATGTTGGTGACACTGCCGGTTCCGATGTTATAACCGATCATAAAAATCCCCGGTCCGACGGCGGTAAGCATCAGGCCAATTTTTTTCAGTATTCCAGTACGCTGCTGGTTCACGGTTGTCTCCTCTGTCATTATTTATATTTTTTTGTGCCTTTGTACCTTAGTGGTAATATTTTTATTCAATTTCCCAGATGTTTTTCAGCATGCCGGACGATGTTGTCGATTTCGGTTACCTGCCGGTCATCGAGCGCCGGTTCAAGCGGCTTTTTTATGATTTCACGGGCTTTTTCCGCTGCAAGCGCTTCCATTCCGTGAACTTTTTTTGCGCTGTAGGTGTCCCAACTGACACACTCAGTCAGATTACTGAGCCAGAATTCATCGCGGAAAAGATCCGCCGTATGAGAATCCGATATGAAATTTCCCTCAGGCCCGACACGCTTAATCACATCGAGCGCAAGCGTCTCAGGTGTAACTTCAAAACCGGCAAACAACCGTCTCATCGAGCGGACAAGCTCGCAATCGAGCACAAGCTGCACGGGGCTGAATGTCATAAAGTTTTCCACCTGACCGATTGTCCCGATACCTGAAGCGCCGCACAGCAGCGGAAACAGCGCGCTCTGAAACTTCTCGATACCCGCCTGAAAACCTGGTTTACAGGCATTTGTCTTACCGCCATGCACCGCTGAAGTAATCCCGTAATAGGTTGAAATCATCTGCGCCCATGCACCCATCATGATATTCCTGTCCGGGCTACCGGTCGAAAAAAGCAGACTCCCCATATCTGCATAACCGCCGGTAAAATCGATGCTCATAATGGCGTTTTCGTCGACCGCATACCCGAGCACCAGCCCGGCAAGCGTCTCGGCAATACC
>JAFGMP010000168.1 GCA_016927495.1 Candidatus Latescibacterota bacterium
CTTTTTTTACCTTAACGTGCAAAATTATATTGCTTTTTATTCCCCTCTTTTGTCTCTTTATTCTTGTTTATGAATAATCCGGGTTAAATGTTTTTTTAGCCACGGATGAACACGGATAATCACAGACAACATACTACAAATTATTGTAAGTAGCCGGAAACATGTAAACAGGATTGTTTTTAAGGTTTTTAATATCACTATAGAATCACTACGTAAGAAAGCATTAATAAACCTCAAGTTTGCTCTAGTTGTGGGGAAAAAAGAGGTATTATTCATATTTTTTTTTTGAGATATTAAACCTGTGCCGGGGAAATGGGATTCGAAAAAATAAGATGTATTATCAGAAAGATCGGAGGGTTTGCACCCTCCGAATAAAATATAATCTTTATGTTAACGGGCGCTTCTTCTGCCGCCGGTAGCTCTGGGTTTGTTACGCCGTCTTCCGAACGGTGGCGATATACGGGGAGCCGCTGTTCTTCGTTTGTGTATTTCTGCGATAACTGATGAATGAAATGCATGATCGCTGAACTCGATAAGCGGTTGCTTGATGAGCTTCTCTATTCCTTTAAGCATCAATATTTCATCTGCGCCACAAAAAGACAACGCGATTCCGTTTGCTCCTGCCCGTGCGGTCCGGCCGATTCGATGCACATAATTTTCGGGATCCTCGGGCAAATCATAATTGATGACATGGGAAATCCCTTCTACATCGATACCTCGTGCGACAATATCAGTGCCGACAAGGACTTTAACTCTGCCGCGATCAAATGCTGCCAGAGCACGTTGCCGTGCGTTTTGGGATTTGTCCGAATGTATGGCTTCGACAGAAATACCTCTATTTAAGAGGTGCTTCATGAGACGGTCGGCAAGACGTTTCGTTCGTGAGAAAACCAGCGCTCTTTTAACACTTTCTTCCTGTAAAATATCCGAAAGGAGGTCGCGTTTGTTTTCCTGTGTAACAAACAGTACTTTCTGTTCAATATTTTTAGTTACCGAAGAGGACGGAGTTGTGGTGACTATTGACGGATCATTCAATATATCGTATGCTAAATATTGAATTTCATCAGTTAATGTTGCCGAGAAAAACAGCGTCTGCGGTTTGCTTGTAATTTTTGATATTATTTTGCGAACATCAGTAATAAAACCCATGTCCAGCATACGGTCAGCTTCATCGAGGACAAGTATTTCAACTTTGTTCAGGTGAACATGTCCCTGGTTGATAAGGTCGAGAAGCCGTCCCGGTGTAGCAACAAGGATATCGACTTTATTTTTGAGCGCTTTGATCTGCGGCCCTTGTGAAACTCCACCGACGATTACGGTTGTACGCAGTGAAAGATTGCGGCCATAGGTGCGGAAACTTGTTTCGACCTGTTGCGCAAGTTCACGCGTCGGGGTCAGAACCAATGCACGAATATTTCGTTTATCATCCGGTTTACGTTCATACAGTTTTTGCAGAATCGGAAGTGAAAAGGCTGCGGTTTTTCCGGTGCCGGTCTGGGCTGTTGCGAGAAGATCTTTCCCTTCAAAGATAATTGGAATTGCCGCTTCCTGAATGGAAGTTGGCGTTTCGTAACCCTCTTTTGTTAATGCACGGAGAATAGGTTCGATTAGATTTAGATTCTGGAATTGATTGGACTTCATGGAACTCCTGTCTTGTTATACCGAGATCGACGGCGGCACAGTCTCGTTTAGACTCAAAACAGGTTATGATGACGAGAGATAACGCAGAAAACCTACGGAAAGTAAATAAAAAAAACTTAGATAAACAATATACCTGATGAGGAACGGTAATGCAAGGTAAATAAATGCAAGAATCCTTTGATTCGATTAATTGTTCATGAACTTTTTTAAATATGCCCCCTTTCTGTCCTTCGGACATCTTTCCCCCGGCGGAGGCAAGAAAAAACTCAAAATCCTTATCGGTGTCATTAACAATCGGCTTTCACCCCACCGGGGGGAAATACAAAGGGGGGTATTTTTTCGAACTGAAACTTGATTATTGATTATTGAAACCGAATCATGTATATTTGGTCGGGCATAATCGAAATGATTTTGTTCAGCTTGAAAATCTGCAACAAAAAAGTTATTCATATACATCAGGAGAGGTGTCCGAGCTGGCCGAAGGAGCACGACTGGAAATCGTGTACTGGCAAACCCAGTCGAGGGTTCGAATCCCTCCCTCTCCGCCAAAAAGAAATCCACAAAAAAATTACTCAGATTCTTGTACGTATTCATTACTAATCTATACTTACATATGCGTTTTAATACTTCTTGACAGTTCAATTAAACAGGATTATTATTCATTTATATAAAGTTGAATATATTGCTGTTTTTTCAGGAGGATACAACAGAAAAATCATCGTTGTTTTATGACGTAAAGTTCGATAGCGGGAATATTATTTTAAATTCTATTAATTTCTTGAAATATTGGCATAAAAAAGGGAGGATTCCATGTTACGATGGCTGTCAAGTTATGTACTAATCGGACTTATAATGGTTTTCGTCGTCGGTTGTGGCGAGGATAATGATGATAACGTTATAAATGCTAATGAATCGGATACGACCGAAACCACTCCAAAGTACAGAATTACACAAAATGCATACCTTGAAACTGACAATCTGAACCAGAAAATTACCGATGAATATGGTACCGGCTATCGTCTTGCCGATTGGAATGATCTGCTCGCAGACAGTCTTGAAGTCCATGAGATTTGTGAGACTCTCGGAATAGAAAACGGGCAGGAATTTCTGGTAACATGCAACGATATACCGTTTTGGAACAACACGAACCGCCATTACTTTATATCACGTCATGATCATGTGAAACCATCCGGTTATTTGTCGCACGGCAATATCGACAATCATTATCTGGATTTAGGGTCGTGGTATAATATCACCATGCGGGCGCTTTGTGTGAGAAAATCCGATAAAATTTGATGTATATGATTTAGATTTGCTGTTAATTGGTTAAATGATTTGTGATAATTATATAATTAATAAAAATAAAAATTATATTGAAAAATCTTTACCATATCATTTTATTAGTTACACTTGTAAAAGCGGGTAAATCCTGGCCAATCGTGATATTCATTCGAATGTCATAAACATATTTTGAATATGTCGATACCAGGGGCCGCATTTTTTTAATTTTTTGTTTTTTAAGAAATCTTGCCATACATATTCTATCGTATCCATACTTTTCCGAATGTGACCAGAAACAGCGCCATGATCAACCAGCCAACGAAACCCTCAATCATTGCTATATAACAAAATATGCCGACCGGATGCCAGTCCCCATATCTCACATTCGTAAATGTGCTTACACTGAAAATTAAAGCGTTCCTGAACCGTCTCTTCCATTTTGCTTGATTCTGGTGTTTGGGGCAGAATTCAGAACCATACTTTTGGTAATTATTACATGACGTACCATTTGTCTTTTTACCCTTGCATTTCTGTCGTTCTACTCGAAGTTCGATAGCGTTCTGTCCGGTATAAAAGGTAGAGAAGAGTAACATCAGACCACTTGCCCAGAGAATAGCCCTAAATGGTGCCACACCATAACCCAAAATGAGATCAATGAAAATATATTCCAACCACCGTAACGGATTGTACCGTTTCATTTCGTTCTTTCGTTTCTGTACACAAAAATCATAATAGCATTCATTTTAATCGTCCATTAAATTTAACTGATCAAAATTACGAAGAAATGTGGAATAGTTCGTTCGGTCATATTTCATATGCCCATCAAGTTGCGCCCAATTAATGTTAATAAAATTATATATGACTTCTCGAAAGTCGACAATTCCTTGAAACTGTGTTTCAGCGAAGTAAGCACCCCCTTGAAACTGCGCTTTATCGAATTGGATATACCCAAAAACCACACGGCTGAAGTTGGCACTCTCTTGAAACTGCGCATAGCTGAACATGGCAGTACTATCAAAATGCGCTCCTATGAAGGCACCACTTTGAAACTTCGTTACAGTAAAGTCGGCAATATTTTCAAACACAGTTTCCCTGAAGTCGGCTTCTCCTTGAAACTGCGCAGATTTGAATATGGCACTACTTTGAAAATGCGCTCCTATGAAGTAGGTATCCCCTTGAAACTTTACTCCCTCGAAGTTGGCATCTCCTTGAAACTTTTCATTGATAAAAGACAACGCACACCACACTGTATCAATGCCACTTTCTTTGAAATTGAAGTCACCATCTATAAACAAATTATTTAAAAATAGAGTCTCTTCTTTGCCAGCCGTCTTGATTAAATCAATCATTGTCTGAGCCGAGATTGTATCTTCTTTGCCAGCCATCTTTATTGAATCAATCATTTTCTGGGTTGTGATTGTATCTCCTACAGCATGGTCTAGTGAATCCATAATACTGATAGTTCTGGTAGTTCTGGCTTCAACATCTACCTCTGCACCATTCAAGAATGACACAAGTACAAATACTACAAATATTAATCTCTTCATGAGCATATCCCCCAATAAATGATAAAGCGTTGTTTAAGGTATTTCTTGAATATACTCCTGTTCATGAGTTTAACATATCCGCATAAATTATAATGTCAAGTGAAATCGTATGAATTTTTATATATATGATTCTTCGCTTTTACATCGAATCTGAACAGATTTCACAGTTTAAAGTATATCATTTCCACCTTCTCCATTTTATAATTGATATACTAATAAAAATGTGCGATTTTATAATAAGAGTAATTGTGGCTTGTTTGTGAAATAACACTGTTTTTGTCATATATAAATTTTTCCTATCAAAAAAAATAAGGGTTTCGATGCAGCCGTTTTCCTATGATATGCCGTACCCGTCGCAGCGTATGCCCATACTTGCCCGAAACATAGTGGCGACATCCCAGCCGCTTGCCGCGCAGGCGGGCTTGATTATGCTGAAGAAAGGCGGAAATGCCGTCGATGCAGCCGTTGCCGCCGCCATTACTATCGCTGTGGTGGAACCGAACAACAACGGGCTGGGCAGCGATGCATTTGCCATCGTGTGGGATGGCCGAAAGCTTCACGGGCTCAACGCCTCCGGGAGGTCTCCCGCCGCGCTGAGACGTGAGCACTTCGACGGCTGTGAAACCATGCCTGAACTGGGGTGGGGGCCGACAACCGTGCCCGGAGCTGTTTCGGCATGGGTTGAGCTTTCGGATAAATTCGGGAAACTGCCGTTCGGCGATCTGTTCGACATGGCAATCGAATATGCGGAGAACGGATTTCCGGTATCGCCGATTACTGCTCTCAGATGGAAGGAGGCCGGGGAAAAGTATCGCGATTATCCCGATTATGCGCCGGTATTTTTACCGGGAGGCCGTGCCCCGAAAGCAGGGGAGATCATGTATTTCAAGGATCATGCACGGTCGCTGAGGTTCATTCGCGACACCCAAGGCGAGGCCTTTTATCGCGGTGAACTTGCCGAAAAAATTGCCGAACACGCTGCGAGAACCGGCGGACTGATGACTGCGGCGGATTGTGCGGCCCACCGTGCCGACTGGGTCGAACCCGTATCACAGGATTTTGCCGGGGTCACGCTTCACGAGATTCCACCCAACGGGCAGGGAATTGCGGCGCTTATAGCGCTCGGTATACTGAAGCATTGGGATATCGAAAAATATCCGGTGGATTCCGCTGACAGTGTGCATCTTCAGCTCGAAGCGATGAAGCTGGCGTTTGCCGATACACACCGGTATGTATCCGATCCGGCAGCGATGGAACTGACATCCTCAAATATGCTCGATGAGGAGTATCTCGCCGGCCGAGCAAAGCTGATCGATATGAAAAAAGCAAATAATCCTTCCTGGGGGATACCTCCGAAAGGCGGAACAATTTATCTGACCGCTGCAGATACGGACGGAATGATGGTGTCGTATATACAATCGAATTATGTGAGCTTTGGGTCGGGAATAGTTATCCCGGGAACGGGGATCGCCATCCAGAACCGCGGGTACTGTTTTACGCTGGAGAAGGGGCA
>JAFGMP010000169.1 GCA_016927495.1 Candidatus Latescibacterota bacterium
AAAAATGGTGGCACCCCCCAGAATTGAACTGGGGACACATGGATTTTCAGTCCACTGCTCTACCAACTGAGCTAGGGTGCCACTTCATTATCATTATTATTGAGTTTAATAAGATAAAATAAGATTATTTATAATGCAAGAAAAAAAAATTCATATTTTTTTTAAAATTATTTATTAAACCTTGACACATACACCATTAATATATTTATTTTGTAGTACCTGTTGTCCTTTATTTTGATTTCCGCTCAGGTGTACCTTAATAAATAATAACACATTTCTTTTCATTTTTTTCAACTCTTTTTTTCAATTTTATTATTATGGATTCTGTATTTTCTAACGACGCATATATATTCTGGGATAGTTTCTTAAAAACAATTGAAGATCGTATTAACGCTCAAAGCTTCAATACATGGTTTAAGCCTCTTAACCTGAATAATCTTACAGTTGATACTCTTTTTATTTCTGTTCCTCAATCATACTATTCAAGCTGGCTTGAAGAGCATTATATTTCCCTTATTAAATCAACTGCTTCTTCCATTCTCGGCAGAAATGTACTTATAAAATTTATCATCAGCGACGAAAAAAATGATGCAACAAATTCTCTTGTAGATTCTCGTGAAAATAGTATTGATTCATCAAAATTTTCAGAAAATAAAACCTCTTATGATAATTTCTACGGTCAAATCAATATAAATCCCAGATTTACTTTCGAATCATTTATTGTCGGTTCATCAAATCAGTTTGCTCATGCTGCCTCGAAAGCAGTTGCCGATGCTCCCGGTCGTACAGCATTCAACCCTCTTGTTATTTACGGAGGAGTCGGTCTCGGTAAAACTCATATCCTTCAGGCAATTGCTCATCGCTATCTTAATTCTGGCAAACATGACATATCAAGAAGCAATGTCATTTTCGTATCAAGCGAAAAATTTACAATGGATTTCATATTGTCTATTCAAAACAATCAGACTGCAAAATATTCCCAGATTTACCGCAATGCTAACCTTCTTCTTGTCGATGACATCCAGTTTTTTAATAACAAAGAACGTACTCAGGAGGAATTCTTCCATATTTTCAACGACCTTCATCAAAAAGGAAAACAAATCGTTCTTTCCATGGATTGTCCACCTATAAATCTTAAAGGCCTCGCAGACCGCCTTATCAACAGATTTCAATGGGGACTTGTAACCGATATTCAGCCGCCTGATTTTGAAACTCGTGTGGCAATCCTGAAGAAAAAGGCTGTTAACGACGGCGTTGACCTTGATAATTCAATTGCTGAGTTCATTGCGGAAAATATTACTACAAATATCCGTGAGCTTGAAGGATCATTAATACGTTTACTTGCTTATTCTTCTCTTCATGGTATCGATATGTCTCTCGAAATGGCGTACGATGTTCTCGGAGATACGATACGTAAAACATCCAGAATTATCACGATTGAATATATTCAGAAACTTGTCGCCCAACATTTTTCGCTTCCAGTTAATCTTATAACCGGTACATCAAGAAGAAAAGAGGTAGCTGAAGCACGTCATATAGCTATTTACTTATGCAAACAACTTACATCATCTTCACTGAAAACTATCGGTCTTAATTTCAGCGGACGTGATCATTCTACTGTTATTCACTCCACCCAAAAGATTGAGAAAAAGCTACAATCTGATTCATCATTTTCAAAACTAATACAATCTCTTACCAATCAGGCAAAAAATGCCGAATAATATGTTTTTATGAGTTTTTTGAATTTATTATTCTTGTATTTGATACATATATATATTTTTTTAGTAATAGTAATAGCCATGTTGAAAATGTTGAAAAGTATCTATCTTGTTGCGGTTTATGTTATTAGGTATTTCTTTTTTTCAACATTTTCTGTTTTAACTTTAACAAATTCTGTTTTATTTAACGTTTTGAAAAAGGTAACGATTGATTATTGTTGAAAACTTGTAATTTTTCCACAAAAATGTAAGATGAAGTTAATGAGTTTTTAACATGAATTTTTTTACATACTTTTAGTAAAAAATCCTAAATTTATTGCATATTTTGCTTGAATTACAATATAGTATACTATATATTGTATATCACAATTTTTTATAAGGAGATTTCCCGTGAAAGTTGTTATTGAAAGAAATGTACTTTTTGATGGATTACAGCGAGTTTTCAGTGTAGTCCCTCAAAAACCTACCCTTCCTATATTGACAAATTTTCTTCTAAAAACGTCCGAGGGAAAATTATCAATATCGGGGACCGATATGGATATTTCCATTACAACGACACTGGAGTGTGAGGTTGAGGGAGAAATCACAGTTACAGTCGATGCAAAACGTTTTTTAAATATAATCCGTGAACTCCCTGAAGGAAATATTACGATAGAAATAGAGGATGACCGTGTGATGGTTAACTTTGTCCATGGTGAATCGAGTATAATGGGTATTACTTCTGCGGATTATCCTGCGTTACGTCATTCTGTGGATGGATTGACCATATCTGTCTCCGGTGATGACTTTATTGAGATGGTTGACAGGACCAGTTTTTCCGTAGCGGTCGATAGAACACGTCTTGCTCTTACGGGTGTTTACTGGAAAGTATCGTCCGATGATGTTACAATGGTTGCCACTGATGGCCACAGGCTTTCGCTGTACCGTAAAAAAATAACTTTTGATGAAGGGCAGGAAGCTGAATCGATAGTACCTCCTAAAGCTCTGAATCAGGCTTCAAAAATAGTCAGTTCTGGTATTTCTCTTGTAAAAGTAATATTTGGTGAGGGTGTTATACTTTTTGATTTCGGAAATACCACAATCTTTTCAAAACTGATCGAGGGACCGTATCCTAATTTCTGGCAGGTTATTCCTGCTAATAATTCAAAGAAAGTGTATGTATCTACTGAAGATTTTGCCGCAGCGGTCAGACGTGTTTCCGTTCTTTCCAATGCTATTACCCATCAGATACAATTTAATATATCCTCCGGTACCATAGAATTAATGACAAAAAATGCGGATATCGGTGGTGAGGCGAAAGAAACCGTCGCAGCTAAGTATAATGGAGATTCCGTACAGGTTGGATATAATGCATCGTTTCTCGGGGAAATTCTTAGAAAGATAGATACAGATGAGGTTATTTTAGAGTTGGAAAATCCAACTACTGCCTGTATAATAAGGCCTGTCAACAGTGAAGAATCGGAAGAATACTTATACCTTATTATGCCTTTAAGGTTAGGTGAATGAGCACACGTTCTATCGGTACAAGGGTAAAAAAAGCCAATCCTGTTAATGTATCGAATATATTAGTTTCTGTTTTAAAAGATTTGCAGTTCGAATCAGAGATTAATTTTGAGCAACTTAAGAAAAAGTGGAATGAAATTGTCGGAGCAATATGGGCAAAAAATACTGAACCTTTAAAATTAGACAATGGGATTCTTACGGTTGCTGTTTCATCTCCGATGTGGTTAACCCAGGCACATTTCAGTAAAAACAAATTTATGGAAAATATTAACAATTCTGAATCTCTTAACATTGAATCTGTAAGAGATATCATATTTATTCTTGATAAGTCATAGTGAGGAGTCGACGGTGAGTAATAAATCATCAACTGAAAAATATAATGCCGATAATATACAGGTTTTAAAAGGCCTTGAAGCTGTACGTAAACGTCCGGCTATGTATATAGGTTCAACAGGTACTACCGGCCTTAACCATATGTTATACGAAGTAATCGATAATTCGATCGATGAGGCGATGGCGGGTGTCTGTAAAAAGATTAAAGTGACTATTCGTGCTGACGGTATTGCAGAAATCGAGGATGACGGCCGTGGTATACCGACCGATATGCATGCGACTGAAAAACGGCCTGCGCTTGAAGTTGTAATGACAACACTTCATGCCGGTGGTAAGTTTGACGGTAAGTCCTATAAAGTTTCGGGCGGTCTTCACGGTGTCGGTGTTTCATGTGTGAATGCGCTTTCGGAATTCTGTGAGGTGGAGACCTGGCACGATGGGAAGTTGTATTATCAGGCATATAAACGGGGTGTTCCCGTGGGTGATATGGAACATCGCGGCGATAAAAGAGGTCATGGAACTACTGTCAGATTTAAACCCGACAGTACTGTTTTCGAAACAACCGATTTTTCTCACGACGTTTTAGTGAACCGTCTTCGCGAACTTGCCTTTTTAAACAGAGGTTTGAAAATTGACTTTTTTGACGAACGGAAAGGCAAAAACCATACGTTCAAGTTTGATGGCGGTATTATAGAATTTGTTAAGTATCTCAATGAAAATAAGTCGGCAATTCATAACGAACCGATATATTTTACCGCTCAGTCCGGAAATGTTTCCATTGAAATCGCCATGCAGTACAACGAGTCATTTGCTGAAAATATTTTCAGTTTTGCAAATAATATTAATACCACAGAGGGTGGTACTCACCTTATAGGTTTCAAGACCGGATTAACACGGTCTGTGAATACATATGCACAAAAAAATGATCTTTTCAAAGGACTTAAAGGAACATTGCCATCCGGTGATGACATCCGTGAGGGATTAACTGCGATTATATCGGTCAAACTTCCCGATCCCCAGTTTGAAGGACAGACAAAAACAAAGCTTGGTAATTCTGATATAAAGGGTATGGTTGAATCTCTCGTCGGCGAGGGGCTGGGAACCGCTTTTGAAGAAAATCCCCAGGTTATCAAAAAAATCGTTTCAAAATGTATCGATGCGTTCCGTGCTCGTGAGGCAGCCCGCAAAGCCCGTGACCTGACTCGCCGTAAAAGCGCGCTTGACAATGCGAATCTTCCGGGAAAACTTGCCGATTGTTCGATTAAAGATCCCGAATCCTGCGAACTGTATATTGTAGAGGGAGATTCCGCAGGAGGTTCGGCAAAACAGGGACGTGACAGACGGTTTCAGGCAATCCTTCCGGTTAAAGGTAAAATCCTGAATGTCGAAAAAACAAGGCTTGACCGTATACTTGCCTCAGATGAAATCAGAACGATCATCACGGCAATAGGTACCGGCATAGGACGTGATGAGTTCGATGTCACGAAAGCCCGTTACCATAAAGTAATAATCATGACCGATGCCGATGTGGATGGGTCACATATCAGAACCCTGCTTATGACATTTTTCTACAGGTATATGCCCGACCTGGTTGAATCCGGATATCTCTATATTGCTCAGCCACCGCTCTATCGCCTTAAAAAAGGCAAACAGGAATGGTACGTAACCGATCAGAAGGATTATGATAAATTTATTCTCGAAAACGGTATCGGAAAGACCAAAATAACTCCTGCTAACAACGGGTCGGGGTATTCCGGTTCGCGGCTTATCGAACTGATGGAAAAACTGTTCAGATTCAAATTCATTTATGATAAGTGTATTAAAATAGGGTTCCCGAAACCGCTTCTTGACAGTCTTCTCGAAAGCAGGGAATTTTGTGTAACACATTTTGATGATGCCGAATTGGCGATTCCTTCTATTGAACGTGTTATTCGTGAAGTTGAATACACTGTCGAATCAATTGAAAAGGTACATCTTCATTCTGAAAGCAATGACGACGAAACAACGCCGGATATTGAAGATGATGAAAAGAAATATAGTATCATCAGTGATTATTCAATAAAAGTATCAGGGAATTACGAAGGACAGTATATCGAATATACGCTGTTTAAAAATACGCTCTCATCCATTGATTTCCTTAATATGTACGAACTTAAAAAGTCTCTCAAAGTTCTTGACCAATACCCTATCGTTATAAATGACGATGGTGTTGATGTTGAAGAAGTTAGCAGTCTGGATGCTCTCATCGATGCCGCAAACCGCCTCGGAAGAAAAGGCCTCACCGTACAGCGTTACAAAGGTCTCGGTGAGATGAATCCGGAGCAGTTATGGTCGACTACGATGGATCCCGATACACGTACACTCTACCGTATCGATCTGCAGGATGTGGTTGAAGCCGACAGGATATTTACCATCCTTATGGGCGGCGATGTCGAACCGAGACGTAAATTTATCCAGGAAAATGCGTTTAACGTCAGAAACCTTGATGTTTGAGGCACGTATGATATTAAGGAATATCCCATTTCCCGATAATTTTCTCTCCGAATAGAGAAGGATATTCATAGAATTTTGTTATTCAAACAACAGGAGTATTGATGATAGGTAAACAGGAAAAAATCATACCGATTGATATACAGGAAGAAATGCAGACTTCTTATATGGATTATTCCATGTCGGTTATTATATCACGGGCGCTACCGGATGTACGTGATGGCCTCAAGCCCTCACAGCGACGTATCCTGACGGCAATGAACGATCTGAGCCTTTCACCCGGGCGTGCTCACAGGAAGTGCGCAAAAATTGCAGGTGATACTTCCGGTAATTACCATCCCCACGGTGAACAGGTAGTCTATCCTACTCTTGTAAGGATGGCGCAGAATTTCAACATGAGGTATCCGCTTGTTGACGGCCAGGGGAACTTCGGTTCCATAGACGGTGACAGCGCTGCCGCAATGCGGTATACCGAAGCTCGTATGACCCATGCTACCATGGAGATGCTTGCCGATCTCGAAAAAGATACGGTCAACCATTCTCCCAATTATGATGAAACGCTCATGATGCCGGATGTATTACCCGGAAAGTTTCCCAATCTGCTTTGCAATGGGTCTTCCGGTATCGCTGTTGGAATGGCGACTAATATTCCGCCCCACAATCTCTGTGAAGTTGTCGATGCCTGTGTCGAATATATCGATAATCCTGCTGTAACACCCCGTGAAATTATGGCGCATCTCAAAGGTCCCGATTTCCCGACAGGCGGAATCATTTACGGTCGCAGGGGTATTGTGGAAGCCTATCAGACCGGCAGAGGAAAAATAACACTTCGCGCCCGTGCGAAAATCGAGACAGTTAAAAAAGACCGTGAGCGAATAATTATAAGCGAAATACCATATATGGTCAACAAATCGAATCTGCTGGAAAAAATAGCGGATCTGGTAAAAAACAAGATTGTTGAAGGTATATCGGACCTTAGAGATGAATCAGACCGCGACGGCATGAGGATTGTTCTTGAACTGAAAAAAGATTCATTTCCTGAAGTCGTTCTCAATACTCTGTATAAACATACCCAGTTATCAGTATCCTTCGGTATCATAAATCTCGCTCTTGTGGAAAACCAGCCGAAGGTTATGGCTATAACCGAAATGATTCGTCACTTTATCGAACATCGGCACGATGTAGTTGTTCGGAGGACACAGTTCGACCTTAAAAAAGCTGAGGAACGTGCACACATATTAGAGGGTTTGAAGATTGCACTTGATAATATCGATGAAGTCATCGAACTCATTAAAAGATCCGAAAGCCCCGATCATGCAAGAACCGGATTGATGGAACGGTTTGGTCTTTCCGAAAGGCAGGCTCAGGCAATTCTGGATATGCGGCTTCAGCGGTTAACCGGCCTTGAACGGAAGAAAATCGAGGATGAGTACCTTCAGCTTATAGAACTCATGGAGAAACTGAGAGGCATTCTCAGTTCCAGGCCGCTCAGAATGAATATCATCAAGGAAGAGCTTGAAACCATAAAGAAGAAATATGGCGATGCCCGCCGTACCGATATCATCGATGAATCGGACGACATAGAAATAGAAGATCTGATTGCCGAAGAAGACATGGTTGTTACCATTTCACATCAGGGATATATCAAGCGTATTCCTATCGGCACATATCACCGTCAACGCCGCGGCGGCAAAGGCATAACCGGCATGGGTACCAAGGAAGAGGATTTTGTGAAGAGCCTCTTTGTAGCATCGACCCATTCATATATTCTCTTTTTTACCAGTTTCGGCAGATGTTACTGGGTAAAAGTTTTTGAGTTGCCTCAGGGAGGCAGGGCCGCCAGAGGCAGGCCGATAGTCAATATGCTCGAATTGCAGAAAGACGAAAAAATTGCTGCGTTCCTTCCGGTTCGTGAATTTGATAATGAACATTTTGTACTAATGGCAACAAAAAAGGGTCTCGTTAAAAAAACCGCTCTTATTGAATATTCACGTCCGAGACGTAACGGCATTAATGCTATAAATATTCTCGAAGGTGATGCTCTCATCGATGCGTCTTTGACAAACGGAACTCAGGAAATCATTCTCCAGACACGGAACGGCATGGCGATTCATTTTAATGAGAGGGAAATCCGTCCTGCCGGAAGGACTACTCAGGGTGTGAAAGGAATTACTCTTTCCAAAAACGACTATGTCGTAGGTATGGTAGCGGTCACTCATCCCAGCGCGACGCTGCTTGTCGTGTGTGAAAACGGCTATGGCAAGCGGACAGATATCGATGCATACCGTCTTATTCACCGCGGTGGTAAAGGTGTTATTTCAATTAAGAACACATCCCGTAACGGCGGCACGGTATGTATAATGGAAGTGGTTGATGACGATGAACTTATTATTGTCACCCAGGGTGGAATACTGATCAGGCTCCCTATAGGTGATATCCGCTCGATTGGCCGGGTTACTCAGGGTGTACGTCTTATTAATCTCAAGTCTGACGACATTGTTGTCGATGTGGAACGTGTTCCCGCCGGTGAGAATGATGATCTTGAAGACGCGGGGGATATGGTGGATGATGAGGATTTTGAGGATGAAAATGGAGAAGATTTGGACGATAAAAATGGAGAGGAAGAATAATTCCCTTAAAAATGAGGGTATAAATAACCTTATTGGGAATATATTTGAAATATCGCTTCAACCATTGGTTTAAATTTTACGTTTTTTGCAGGGATAGAATATATTCTGTCCCTGCTCTGTATTTATAACATGTTTAATTATTAAGTTATTTTATAGAGATTGCTTCGTCATTCCATTCCTCGCAATGACAGACAAATTGAATTCAAGTTTTATTAATGCTCAATATACAGGTATTACCATGAAAAGTATCTCAGGTTCAGGCCCACTTGCAAACCTCGCTGTTCTTCGTGATGTAAAACGGCGTCGAATGTCATCACATGACATTCGTGATGGCAACCGGGATTACCGTATTGTAAAACCCGGTGAAAAGCTTGTTGTTGCAGATATTAAAGGTGCGGGTTGTATTCGTCACATATGGATGACACTTGGCGCTCAGGAGGAAGCATGGCCCCGGAAAGTAGTGTTACGGATCTGGTGGAACGGCCAGAAACAACCCTCTGTGGAAGCGCCCATCGGTGATTTTTTCGGTATCGGCGGCGGAATCGTAAAGAATTTCCAATCGTTACCGCTATCGATGGGACCGCAGGACGGCCGTGGGTTCAACTGCTTTTTCCCGATGCCATTTGCCGGGGGTGCGCGAATCGAGCTTGAGAGCAACTGTTCGGAGGAATATAACCAGTACTATTATATCGACTATGAGGAATATTCACGGCCTAATCCCGAACTCGGGTATTTCCATGCTCAGTGGCGCCGGGAAAATCCCACCGAAGGCTGGGGCGATCCGAAAATGACCAAGCAGGAACTCGTGGCGAAACTTTGGGATGTTCCTTCCGACTGGCAAAAAAACTATGTTGTCCTTGAAGCACAGGGCAAAGGCCATTATGTCGGCTGCAATCTCTGTGTCGATCAGTTTGAGAAACAGAAGAATGCCTGGTACGGTGAAGGTGACGACCAAATCCTTATCGACGGCGACGAAGGCTCTGCGATCTGGGGCACAGGCACAGAGGACTATTTCAACACCGCCTGGTGCCCGACTCAGGATTACCATGGACTTTACAGCGGTATTACGCATTATTCCGGTTACGGCTGGTCGAACAAGAACTGCCTCTACCGGTTCCATATCGAAGATCCGGTGTTTTTTGAAAAATCCATCAGGGTGTCCATAGAGCACGGACATGCCAATAATCTTTCGAACGACTATTCATCCACCGCTTACTGGTATCAAACATTACCAACAGGGCGTTTTCCGGATTTTCCCGATGTTTTGGGACGGCTTCCGAGGAAGGACGAAAAACTTAAGTGGTACGAAAGGGATTGAATTTGAACAAACACCTTGACAATCAAGCCTTGATTGTATATCATTCATAGCATGATCGATTTACATAACATTATTCCACGGATTCAAGTTTCCAATCTGCAGACATGCCTGAAAGAGTATCCTGTTGTTATACTTCAAGGGGCACGGCAGACCGGAAAATCAACGCTTGCCCGAATTCCTTCGATTGGCTTCGACCGTACTTATATCACCCTTGATGATTTTGATGTTCTTGACACGGCAAAAAGAGACCCATCGGCGCTTTTTATAGGCCATGACCGTGTAACTCTGGATGAAGTGCAACGCCAACCGGATATTTTGTTGGCGATTAAAGCTGATGTTGACCGTAATCGTATTCCCGGTCGTTTTTTATTAACCGGTTCGGCGAATCTGCTTTTAATGAAAAATGTAGCCGAAAATCTTGCCGGAAGGGCTGTATATTTTCATTTACCGCCGTTCACCTGGTCTGAGTTGGAAAAAAGCAAATTCGGTGGGTTGTTGGATACCGTTCTTGAAAAAAATACGGTTGAAGAACTCGTTTCCTATATTGATTTTAAAGAGATGAATCCGAGGCGGTCTTTGTCCGAAGCGATTTTTGCCGGTGGATACCCCATACCGTCTTTATCGGATGATGTGTCGTACCGTGCCCGTTGGTTTGACGGTTATATTCAGACATACCTGGAGCGTGATCTCAGGGATTTGTCGGCGACCGGGAACCTTATTGAATTCAGACGGCTTATGCAGATTTGCGCTTCCCGAAACGGCAGGCTCTTTAATAGTGCATCGATTGCAAGTGATTCGGGAATTTCCCAGGCGACAGCCCGAAGGTATTTGAATATTCTTGAAACTTCGTTCCAAATTGTTAGAATTCCGGCATATGCGGTTAACAGGGGGAAACGTGTAATAAAAGCGCCGAAATTGTACTGGAGTGATACGGGGCTTGCTGCACACATGGCTGGAATTTTCAGCGAAGAAAGTCTTGTTGGCGGCAGAGAATGGGGACTCTGGCTGGAAAACTGGATTGGAATTCATCTTCTTGTGTATGCCTCGCTGAAAACACCGAGAGTGTCAGTTTTTCACTGGAGAACGTCAAACGGCCATGAAGTCGATTATGTTTTGGAATACGGTAAAAAGCTTGTGCCAATCGAGGTGAAAACCACATCTTTTCCGTCCGGCAGGGATGTAAAAGGCCTCGATATGTTTCTCGATACATATCCGGAAGCATCATTCGGGATTATAGCGTGTCAATGTGACACTATCAGAGCATTGTCTTCGAAAATACTTGCGGTGCCTATTTCAATGCTGCTGCTGACATAACTGCATAATATAAAATGTGCGCTCATGAGGTTTCTTTATGACGATTTCATCACAAAATATGGATAATATTTCACAGGTTGTCGGGCTTCTCAAGGTCAGCCGCCGTATATTTTTCATAACGGGTGCGGGGATTTCAGCCGATTCGGGTTTGCCGACATATCGGGGTATTGGCGGATTGTACAATGATAAAGAAACCGATGAAGGGATTTCAATCGAAGATGCTCTGGGCGGTGATATGCTGGAATTGAATCCGGCGCTTACCTGGAAATATCTTGCCCAGATAGAAAAATCCTGCAGGGGAGCGAAATATAACCGCGGCCATGTAGTGATTGCGGAAATAGAACGCGAATTCGACTATGTCTGGACATTGACCCAGAATATAGACGGTTTTCACCGTGATGCCGGTTCCGAAAACGTTATCGACATTCACGGCGACATACATGAACTCTCCTGTATGTCATGTGATTACCACAGGACAATCAGGGATTTCAGTGAAATCGATATTCCCCCGCGATGCCCGGACTGCGGGGAAATCGTACGGCCAGATGTGGTGCTGTTCGGAGAAATGCTGCCGTATGACAAGTGTGATTTGTTAACGAACGTGTGGGAAAAAGGTTTTGACGTGATTTTTTCTGTCGGAACCACGAGCGTTTTTCCGTACATTTCACAACCGGTCTTGCTCGGCAGGCAAAACGGTATCCCCACAGTGGAGATCAATCCCGGGGAAACACATGTGACAGAATACGTCGACATTAAAATATGGGGAAAAGCCGCCGAGACACTCGATGAAATCTGGAAACAATACAAAAAATTGTGAACAAAATGTTGATAAGCGACAAACTATAACAGGAGAATAGATGGAATTATTTAATAAAATAAGACAGACCATAGAACAATCATACCCGGATTTGAAAGGAATAAATATCGATTTTCAGCCGACCCCGGAAAACCAGACGGGAGATTTCGGTTTCCCCTGCTTTGTTTATGCAAAAGTCCTGAAGACATCGCCGGTTAACATCGCCAGCAAACTTGCGTCACTGTCATATCCTGATATCATTGAAGAGACAAAAACAGCAGGCCCCTATCTCAATTTCTCGCTTGACCGTAATGTATTTGCGACTGAGTTGGTAAGCGAAATATTATCACAGAAGGAATTATTCGGGTCGGGCGGCGAGGGGAAAGGCAAACGTGTATTGCTGGAACACACCAGTATCAATCCGAATGCGAGCCCTCATATCGGTCGGTCACGTAACGGTCTTATCGGCGACACGCTTGCCCGTCTCTTCAGGTTTGAGGGGTATGACGTCAATGTCCATTATTATGTCAATGACATGGGCAAGCAAATCGGACTTCTTGTTATGCAGGCCGAAGATAAAAAAGACCTCAGATTTCATGAAGTGCTCGATCTGTATGTAGAAGCGAACCAGCGGGCTAAGGATGATCCGGATTTCGAGGCAAAAGGTTTCGATCTCCTCATGCGTATGGAGCACGGCGATCCGGAGGTTACAAAGGCGTTCGGGGATATGGTCAACATCTGTCTGAACGGGCAGCTTGAAGTTCTGGGTCGGCTCGGACTCACCTACGACACGTTCGACAGGGAATCCACCTTTCTGCACGATGCCCGTATGGACGAAGCCATGGAGGTGTTCAATAAACAGGGGGCGCTTTTCACCGATGAGCACGGCCGTAAGGTGCTCGATCTGCAAAAACTTGGTTATTGTTCTGAAGAGGGACGCTACATTGTTCTCAAACGTGCCAACGGCAGTACGATGTATATGTACCGTGACATTGCGTATACACTCGAGAAAATCGAGCGCGGCGGCGACATGAATCTTATCGTTCTCGGCGAGGACCATAAGATGTACTTCGAGCAAATGGAGACCATCATTCGGTCGCTCGGTAAAACTCCTCCGGTAGCCGTCCACTATTCGTATATCCTGCTCAAAGAAGGCAAGATGTCGACACGTCAGGGTAATGTTGTGCTTCTCGCGGATTTTCTCGATGAGGCTGTGCAGCATGCCCGTGCGAAAGTGGAAGTACAGTGGCCCGATATGCCTGAAGATGAACGCGGTGAAATAGCGAGGATAATCGGTATCGGCGCTGTCCGTTTCGCAATATTGTCGGTACGACCGAACCGCAACGTGATTTTCGATTGGGAAACAGCGCTGTCATTCACCGGTGACAGCGGGCCATATATACAGTATTCGTGCACGAGAATAGCTTCCATTCTCCGTAAACACGGTTCCGAACCGGAAACATTGAAATCACCGTTAACATTGACTCATGATGCGGAAT
Source organism: Candidatus Latescibacterota bacterium (assembly GCA_016927495.1). Lineage (GTDB taxonomy): Bacteria > Latescibacterota > Latescibacteria > Latescibacterales > Latescibacteraceae > JAFGMP01. Next base: position 13,602 of record JAFGMP010000169.1, read on the forward strand.
GGGGACTGGTTTTCAGACTTGCGGCCGTACCGCAGGATATATCATCTTCGCTTAAACTTAAAAACCCGGGAATACTTGCGACAACTGCTCTCGACATCGCCCGCAGATTCAGTGTGTTTTACAATGAATGTCCGGTATTGAGTGCTGAAAATGAAAAAATCCGTGACAGCCGTATCGCCATTTGTGTTGCGGCACGTCAGGCGCTGATGAACCTGCTCGGGCTTCTGGGAATAAATGCGCCGGAGAGAATGTAAAGACAGATAATAATATATTAATAATGACTACTATATTATTATGATTACAATGCGGTCTTCAAATATAATATTTAATAAGGAAACGATCATATGGACTCTGCCAAACTAAGAGAAAAAGAATTTCACGATAAATATTATAGTGAAGGCGGAAGAGAAAATGCAGGTAAGTTCAATGCGATACGTATTTCTTCCAATGAATATTATACTCGAACTTTGATGGAACTGTGTCCCGGTAAAAAGCTACTGGAAATCGGATGCAGTGAAGGAGGTATATCAAGCCGGCTGGCCTCATTGGGAGCCGAAGTGACCGGTATAGATATCTCTGAAGTAGCTGTAAAAAACGCTCGCATGAGAGTGCGGGAAAAAAATCTGACCGGAATCGAATATCAGGTTATGGATGCTGAAAACCTGGAGTTTGAAGAAGGTACTTTTGATATTATTTACGGTGGAAGTATTCTTCATCATCTCGATATCGAAAAAATTTATAAAGAAATTGCCAGGACATTAAAACCTGATGGTATAGCGATTTTTAGCGAACCTCTCGGCCATAACCCTTTCATTAATATTTACAGAAAATTAACTCCCCGTATGCGGACAGCGGATGAGCACCCTCTGCTTATGAATGACATTACTATCGCAAATAAATTTTTCAAACTTGTGGACGTTAAGTATTTTTATCTTTTTTCCATATGTGCCGCACCATTTCATAAAAATATTATGTTCAAATTTATTCTCGGAAGTCTTGAAATGCTTGATCGTTCAGCATTTATGTTATTACCGTTCATTAAAAAGTATGCCTGGACCGCAATTATAAAATTTTCCAATCCACTATAGGTGTATGTCAGAAAAGAAAAAATTCCGTGACTGCTTTGAATGCGGCGGTAAATGCTGTATGTTTTTCAGTGTACCCGCCGAATATCAGGGAGTGATACACACACATGGTGTGCCTGTAGAGCTGTATGCTTTCGACCTCGATCCTGACCCGCGACGGTACTTCGAAATTCATGAGGGTATTACCCTGAATTTTTCCGGTGACCGGTTTGTGGTCGGTAATAATGTCAGAACATTTATTATGGAAACACGACTTGGCAGGCAGATTATCGTGTACAGCCGATGCACGAAACTCGATGAAAACAACCGGTGTACAATATATCCTGACCGCCCCGCCACCTGCAGGGTTTTTGACGAAAGCAGCGTGGAGTATTACAATGTCCCGGCGGGTTGTATTTATGATCCAGGAGACTGTGGTGAGGAGTTTGGCGTGTAGAGGTGTTAAATAACGGTCTTGAACGAGGGTCACATTTTAAACAATTTCAGAAAACGGTATTTACCCTGTACCTGTAGTATAAAACCAGCTCGATTCCCACCATTATTAAGTTAATGATATAAAGCACGATTACAGGATTCATATATCCGTTGTACAGCGCCGCCGAAATTTTGAACAGAATTCCCGATACATATCCGATAAAAATAAACCAGAGAAATAAAATTGATATACCGTCGACATTTTTGGTTCTGAATGTTTTCAAAACTGCTGCCGGCCATGATACTCCAAAGCAGAAAATCATGATGCCTTCAAATATGGTTGCTGTACAATTCATCGTTTACCTTTCATATTAAGTTTTTTATTAACCGGATTTAAAGCATGGAAAATATAACCATTGAGTGTGGAAGGCTGCAATATATTAAACATTAATATTAGTTTATATAGATGATTGTGCAAATGATGGAATCAAAGATGGAGTTTGTTGTTTTTGCATGTAAGAAACGAAAAGTGAGAAGATTTTTCCACTGTCATATACTGATTAATTGTATTAATTGGTCAAACATTGCCTTACTGGCAATAAGATAAAGTATTGAAGCTAAAAAAAAAATAATATATCGCATTAGAATGTAGTATCTCATAATTTTATTCCTTGGTTAATTTGTTCCCCAATACAGCCGATAATAACCATGTAACAAGAAACAATGGAATGAAAAACCAAGTAAAAAAAATAGCAATAATACCGCACGGAACAAAAGGTATTTCAACATGATGCTGATTAAGCATATCTGCCCATTTGTTGAGAGTATAATGTATCATTTTTCCACCGATAAAATATAAAGGAATAGCTATCAACAAATATAATGCGTATTTTAATCCTAAATCGAACCCAAACATATTAATCTCCTAAAGTGTTGGGATGTGCTTACACAATCGACCTGGAATTCCACATATCAAAATCATACATAGAAAAAATCCTTAAAATCTTATTGATAAGTGAATATTGCCTTATTAAAATTCTTTTGCAAGTATTTTCTTCGTATGGATAATGTGTCATATATTGATGGTTCATTGTCTCAATTTTTCCCGTTACTTGGTTATTATCATGTTTAAAAATCTTTCATCACTCTATTTCACAAACAACCGCTGCTTTGTATTCGGAATGAAGCGATGCTCTTCAATAATATTAGGAGCAAAGGATAGACCGGAATAGTCAATTATTTTCATGTATTTTTAGGATAATTTATGAGATATAATAGGAGTATTTTGATTCGATATATATTATTTATTATATCATCATCGGTATACCTTGTATTGAGCAAGATGATGTTAAGTCAACTAACAAGTCTTCTCAAGAGTATAGACTGAAACTCAAAGTAGTTGAAAAGATTAATGTAACGCTTAAAAACATTGTTATGAAAAGTGATAGATTTTAATGGGGATGTTACAATTTTGATATGAGGATTAATTTTGTTAAGTATGATAAGGCAATCTGATTTTCTATGTAAACAAAAAAAATCACTGAATCAGTTAGCCCGGATTATTCATAAACAAGAATAAAGAGACAAAAGAGGGGAATAAAAAGCAATATAATTTTGCACGTTAAGGTAAAAAAAG
>JAFGMP010000170.1 GCA_016927495.1 Candidatus Latescibacterota bacterium
TAAGGTCGTTCACTGAATATTCTGAGTTTTCACCTTCGAGACCTTGCATCGCGGAAGCCAAAGAAAATTGAGACCATACTTCATTCTCTTCGGTTTCTTCTTTTTCACGTAAATACCCGGCAAAATCGAGAAGCTCCAGTTGTTTCGATTCCGACAAAGTTTTTGCGTGTTCAAAAATTTTTTCAGTTAGATTCATATATAGTCTTCTTCCATAATAAATCATATGATGATAATGTATATAATACATTAAACCATGCTTAGTCAAGTACCGTAATTTCTGTTCATTTCTTTGTATGCACAAAGAAACGAACCAAAGAAAGGCACCCCTGAGTAATCGTACTCCGTTCTCACGGCATCATTTCCCGGGAATTTCAAACCCACATTCCCCCTCCGCCAAATGAAATTCCGTTTCGTGAAATGTCTTGTTCGACCAGCGATTACTCAGGGGGAAACCACAACCCAAATGAGTGCAACAAGGATGTCATTTAATCAGGATTATTTAAAAAAACTGGCATTCAGACAAGTTGTAGGGGCACTTCGCGAAGTGCCCCTGCTGTGTTATGTACCTATTTTATCCCTACTGAAAAGCCCCGAGCGAGCAAGGCTTTTCCGGAAGAGAAGCGCAGCATGTCTGAGCCGCCTGAGCCCTGGCGAAGGCGGTGAGTTCTGCGGTTCCCGGAAAAACGCAGTGAACGAGGAAAAAGGCTTTTCACGAGGGTGCATTTCTTTGCTACTTTCTTTTTGCAGGAAAAGAAAGTAGGTCAAAAAAGTAATAAAATAAATAAAACGATAAAAATTATACTTTTACCACATACTCATCCAACGACAGTGCGGTTTGGGGGAAAAAAGATATAAGTTTTTACTTTTCAACCCTATAAATTATTATCGCTTGACAGATTGATTGACAAACTATAATATAACAATATATTCTTTTACCTGTATGCCTGCCTCAAAAGCAAAAACCGTAATCCCCCAAAAAAAATCACAGGTAGGTGAAAAATGGAACTCAGAGTCGGACCGGGTGAGATTTATACAAAAATTCAGGATGCTGTTAATGCTGCCGCGAATCACGACACTGTAATTGTCAACAACGGGACTTACAGCGGCACAGGGAATGTTAATATACAGATTAAGGGTAAATCCATAACCGTAATGTCAGATAACGGCCCGGAGAACTGTTTCATCGATTGCGCACATGCTGCCGATACATGCGGGTTTATACTTATTGACGCGAGCGATAATATTTATCCCTGCATAATCGAGGGTTTTACCATACAAAATGGCGGAAAGGTTATCACTACCGACGGGCCGAGAAATGTTGGTGGGGTATTCTGCAAACAATCACATGTGGAAATTGTGAATAATATAATCACGCACATAATGGCGCCGGAACATATTGCTGGGATTGCCAGTTAAAGATATCGCGAAACACAATTTCACATAATACCAAGTATGGCATATATGGAGAAATATGTCTCGGAACGATAGAATACAACAGGATTATCCGTAACACAGGTGATGTATCAGAATCTATGAGGATTACTGCACTCTGGCAAATAATGTCATTGTTTTTAATTCCGGTTATGGTTTCAAAGGTATGGAATTAAGGGACATATAGAAACTGTATAACAATACGATACTTTTTAATGACAAAGGCATATATTACTCGCCGAAAGAGTCGGGGACAAAAGGTATGGGAATTAAAAATGCCATTCTATGGCATAACGACCTCTTTGAAATCTACTGTACCGGCGCTTATGATGAGGAATCTCTTCCGACAGTGCCTGTTTCTTATTCTGATATCAAGGGCGGTAAATGTGCTGTTTTCTCGGAAATGATTGGCTTGGGTATACACAATACGCCGTTTAATCCCGTTGTCTGGAGTACCGGTAATAACAATATCGGAGTTAATATTGAAACCTCGGCAATATAGCAGGTAAAAAACATGTTACTTACTACAATTCTGTATGAAAAGGAGCAATTGTTTTGACGAAACCACGTGTTGTTGAAACTGATGAGGGAATTCAAGGTGAATATACTGTTGAAATATTCGACCGGATGCAGCGAAGATTCCGTGACAAAGGTTGGATGGAAACACAACAAATCATAAAATCAGGTATCGACCACGGTCTTGTGCTCGAGATCGGCCCCGGCCCAGGATATCTGGGTCTTGAGTGGTTGAAAAATACCAACGGGACTCAACTCAGGGGACTTGACATAAGTCCGGATATGATAAATCGTGCCCGGCATAACACACAGGAATATAACCTTGAAAGTAGAGTTGAATATGTCGAAAGCGACAGCAAAACCATGCCATTTGCTGATAGCATGTTCGATGGTGTGTTCTCTAACGGTTCACTTCATGAATGGTCTGATCCGAAAGATGTTTCCAACGAAATCAGCCGTGTGCTGAAACCCGGCGGCAAATATTTCATCAGTGATCTGCGACGTGATATACATCCGTTTGTTGTATGGTTCATGAAAGTTATGACAAAACCGAAAGAAATTAAACCCGGACTGATCACATCAATAAATGCCGCATATACAGTCGATGAAATAACCGAAATCCTTAAAGAAAGCCACCTAAAGAATTTTACGGTCGGAAAAGACGTGATGGGATTACAAATCACAGGCTTTAAATCCTGATGTTTATATTTTTAAGGGCAGCTTGATATGGTATATTATAGAAGTAAAAAGTACAGATAAACGCCATAAACACCCACAAGCACCGAACCCTCCCACCGCTGTAAAACAAATCCGGTACGCAGCAGGGGCAGCAGCAGAATTGATGTGCCAAGCATTACATAAATATCGGTCATACGGATTCCGGCACCGTCAAGAGGTGCGATAAGTGACGACGCGCCCAGAATACAGAGTATATTGAATATATTAGAGCCGACAACATTACCGATTGCAATATCCGGTTCTCTGCGAAATGCGGCGACAACCGAGGTTGCCAGTTCGGGAAGGCTTGTTCCGGCGGCAATTATTGTCAGACCGATTACCGCTTCACTTACACCAAGTAATCTTGCCAGGCCGGAAGCGCCCTCAACCAGTGCATGCGATCCTGCAATAAGTAATCCCAAACCTCCGATTATAAATAAAAAATCTGATGAAATATGCTTCATGGTGCCCGGAATTATCTCTTCGATTCCGGATGTGTTTTTTGTATCTGATTCACGGCGGGCGAGGAGAAAATTCCCCAGAGTATAGAGAATGATGCCTGAAAAAAGAACAATTCCTTCGGTGCGGCTGATATGGAAATCTCTGAAAATGAACCAAAACAGAAGGGAGACCGTGATCATCACCGGGGCGTCGAGCCGGACAAGCTGGATTTTGACTTTCATGGGACAAATAAGGGCTGATATACCGAGAATGACCGCTATGTTAAAGATGTTTGATCCCACAACATTCCCAACTGCGATGCTGCCATGATGCGTTATGGCTGTTTTAATGCTTACAACAAGCTCCGGCATGCTCGTACCGAAAGCGACCACGGTTAATCCTATTACCAGAGGAGATATACCAAGCCTCAGTGCAAGAGATGAACTGCCCCGGACGAGTCCTTCCGCACCCGCAAACAATACGATGAAACCGATTAAAATCAACCCGATGTTTATGAACATAGATTTCTCCCTGACGGTGGAAATAAGTAACATTACAGGTAAAAAATAAGCAATATTTTTTGTCGCAATATTATGTATTCTAACGAGTTACTTAAATAACCGGAAAGTTTCTCAGACTTCCCAGAAAATGGTTCCGGTTCGCCCGATATTTTTTTCATATAATTTACCGTTTTCTGACAGCGATTGCGCTATTTGGTAAATAACAGGTTTTAGCTCTTCCTCATATTGGTCGGAAACACCGCTGAAATAGTCGAGATAATGTGTCACCGTATTTTCGACCGTAACCTCACGCTCCCATGATACTTCATTAAACGATATACTGGGAAAATAACCCATCGAATACAGCAGGTTGAATTCGAAAATGATATCAGGCGGCCTGTCTTTCATCTCCTCATCCATTATCTGTTCCCACAATTTTTCAAGGATCAGATTACGCCGTCTGCCAGCCCATCCTTTAAGAGCGCATGCACCCCGTGAAGCCTCAAGCATTTTAAGCATCGATTCCGGCCTTCGTATCGCCGGTGTCATGAATGCTGTGACAAGGTCAAATGACTTTTCCCAACCGGCTTTCTTGATATCGAGGTTATCCCAGTCTTTTTGAATCGTATGTATGCGGTTATGTATTTTGGCAGGGCATTTTTCATTCAGTTGATCGAGCATTCCCTGAGAAAAGTCGAGGGCGGTTACATCCGCACCCTCACCGGCGAGCGCCATAGCCAAAAGGCCTGTCCCGCAGCCGATATCGAGCACACGCATCCCCTTAAAAAGAAAACCGTTCGACCTGAAAAGGGTGAGTGCTTCCTCAAGCTGTCTTTTAACCCGTTCATGATCTCCACAATCATAATTCTTTGAGGCATGATCCCAGTACCGTTGGGTTGCATACCCTTTATGGACTTTGTAAGGTGTTCCCCGAAGCGTTTCGTTCCATTTTGCCATCCAGAAATCCGGTGAGGTCATATCGGTTGTATTATCCTGCATGATGGTCATAGTGGTACCTTTCAACTCAAAAAAAACACTATAATATATTGAGATTGTCGAATCGTTTCACTCCTCGCAATAATGCAGGAGTTTCACGTGAAATTTGACATATGTTAATATAAGAAACTTATCTGGTTATAATCAAAGCTTAAAGGTTTATACCGGTGAATTTTCCGATATTTACAGCATGGTTATTTATTATTTTCACGAAATATGCGAAATACATGGTTAAAACGGTATTACAGCTATTCAATTAATCCTGTTATCCTGCTGTATTTTGCGATATATTAGATATGTTTTGGTTTATTTTTCATAGGAGAGAATATGAATATTATGGTTATAGGAGCGCATCCGGACGATTGTGAATTTTTTGCTGCGGGTACTGCGGTAAAATTCCTTCGAAACGGGCACAAAGTAAAGTTCGTATCGGTATCGAACGGCGATGCGGGACATCAGTCGATGAAACGAGCCGACCTTGCACGGCGGCGTCATGCCGAGGTCAAACAGGCGGATGCGACGCTCGGAGTCGATTTTGAAATTCTCGACTGTCATGACGGTGAAATCGTTCCCTCGCTCGAAATCCGTGAACAGTTGATACGCCAAATCAGGAGTTTCAGGGCTGATATGGTTCTCAGCCACCGTCCCAACGACTACCACCCCGATCACCGGAACACCGGCATACTCGTTCAGGATACCGCTTATCTGGTTATTGTTCCGAATGTGTGTGACGATACTCCCGCTTTAGAGAAAAACCCGATATATATGTACCTTCAGGATGATTTTAAAAGCCCGGCACCGTTCAGGCCTGACATCATTGTACCGATCGATGACACCTTCGATAAAAAGGTTGAATCCCTGCATCTGATGCCCTCGCA
>JAFGMP010000171.1 GCA_016927495.1 Candidatus Latescibacterota bacterium
ACCAGTTTACTACTTATACTCTTGATATCAGAGTACTCAGTTCATCTGTCGTAAGCACTTTATTAATATCAAGAAGTGTTCTTACTGTTCCTTTACCTTTTGCCATTCCAAGAATAAATTCGGTATCTAATGAAACACCAAATTTTGGTGTGGGTTCCAGTTCCTCAAGTGATACGTTAAGTACTTCCGAAACAGCATCAACAATTATACCCATATGGGCGCTTGCACCGCTGTTACCTATTTCAACAACGATTATACAGGTTTTGTCGTCGTATTCTTTTTCAGAAATGCCGAATTTTAATCTGAGGTCTATTACCGGAATTACCTTTCCGCGAAGATTAATAACACCTTTTACATATTCGGGAGTACGTGGTAGTTTTGTAATATCCATCATACCGATAATTTCTTTAACTTTCAGAATTTCCAGTCCGTACTCTTCATCCACGAGCTTGAATGTCAGATATTTACCCTGTATTTTTTCAAGATTATTCTGTGATTCTGATGAATTTAAATTTTCCTGTGCCATGTTGTTGTATCCTTATTTATTGTTAGAATTTATTATGCTATTTCCAAAGATGCATTCTCTGTATTAATAATACTGCGAACATCAAGTATTAATCCCACTTTGCCATCTCCGAGAATAGCACCTCCGGCTACTCCCTTCATACTTTTAAAGTTTTCACCGAGTGTTTTTATCACTACTTCCTGTTTGCCCAGGAGCGAATCTACCTGAAGGGCGGCAACCTCGTCGCCGTCTTCAACAATGATAATAACCGATTTAGACAAATCTTCAATTGCATTATCTATATTAAGCAAATTGCCTAAACGTATTAAAGGCATAAGATTTCCCCTCACCATAACCGTTTCACCTTTACCTACGATCTTGTTGACATCCTTTTGATCCGGCCTTACTAACTGTCTGACTGACAGCGTCGGTATAATAAAGCGTTCGGCGCCAAGCTGAACAAGCATACCGTCGATAATGGCTGTTGTCAGGGGCAGTTTAATGGTGAACGTTGTTCCGACACCTTTTTCGGAAGTAATTTCCACCGACCCTCTGAGCTTTTCAATTGCTTTTCTGACAACATCCATACCCACACCCCTGCCGGAAACATCCGTAACCTGTTTTGCAGTGGAAAAGCCGGGCATGAATATAAGATTAAAAATTTCTCTTTCCTCCATTTTTTCGTCCTGTCCGAGCAATCCCTTTTCACGAGCTTTTAGAAGAATCATATCACGGTCAAGCCCTTCGCCGTCATCAGCTATACTTATAACGACCTTACCCCCTGAGTGTTCTGCCTTGAGTGTCACCGTTCCCTCCGGGGATTTTCCGTATTTAATTCTTTCTTCCGGTGATTTAATTCCATGATCGCAGGAATTGCGAACCATATGTACGAGCGGATCATACAATTCCTCTACCATATTACGGTCAATTTCAGCCGACTGTCCTTCAAGAACCAGATTTATCTTCTTACCCGATTTTCGGGCAAGATCCCTTACAATACGGTTCATTTTCTGGAATGTGGCGCCAACGGGAACAAGGCGCATAGACATTGAAATATTCTGGAGCGTCGTCGTTACTCTTTTTAACTGGGAAATGTCACGAGTAAGGCGCTGATCTGAAATTCTCAATACTTCGGGATTTTGTGTCACCATTGTCTGTGAAATCACAAGTTCACCAACCATGTCAAGAAGCTGGTCCATCTTTGAAGTATCAACCTTGAGATATTTTTCTACATTTTGCCTTGTCGATTCACTCTGTTTTCTTACAGCGTCACGAACATCCCGTGCAGAAACAACCTTATCTTCCACAAGCATTTCGCCAATTTTTTTCTGAGAACCGGAGTCAGCCTGTTTTTCAAGAGTTTTTCCCAGAACTGTTTTATCTAACTTACCATTCTGTACAAGTATTTCACCGATAGGTTCTTTTTTACCGGAATTTACTTCGATTGGCTCATCATCCGATGGAGCATATTCCGCTGCGGAAAGAAACCTTGAAAGTCTCTGAACAAACGATTCGAAATTGATGCCATATTTTATCGGCCCGTTGTTTTCCAGCGCTTTTTGAAGAGTGCCAATCATACTTTTGAGGATGTCAACTCCATCAAAAATCAAATCAGATAGTTCTGGACTTAAATGAATTTTACCTTCGCGAGCTTCATCCAGGAGATTTTCAAGTTGATGAGCAAGATGATTTACTTTCTGGAGATTCAGGAATCCCGCAACACCTTTAATTGTATGGAACGGCCGAAAAATTGAATTGATAATCTCGCTGTCGTTCGGGCTCTTTTCCCATTCAACCATGTTAAGTTCAATAGAATTAAGATGTTCATATGCTTCTGTAATAAAATCACTCATTAATTCGGGATCATCTATACCTTCTTCATCCGGTTCGTCTGACTCTGAGTCCGCCTGACTCTCTTCATTTTCGGTCTCCACAGGTTCATCGTCAACACTATCTTCAGTTTCGTCTGATTCATTTTCTGCATACAATTCCTGTTCTTCTTCGGTCTCTGTAAATTCTGATTCCGGAATTGAATCCTCAGATGTGTGATTTTCGGTATTTTCCATGGATTGCTGAAATTCTTGGTCTGCCTCGTCAAAACTGGTCAGTTCTTTTCGAATCAGGTTTTGCAACTCCTCCACTGTATTAATTACCGTTTCAATGTCAGGGGCCTGACCATCGAGGTCGTTCATGATAATAGCTTCCAGATATTCTTTCAATTGAGCTTTCTTCTCCTTGACAACCGGATGATTGAGCGATTCCAACAGTGAAAGCATTTTACCGCAAGCCTGGAGATTACCGGGATCAAGAAGCAAAGCTTCCTGCGCCAAAGCATCTATTATTTGTGTCAAAGTCATATAATGAACACTCCTCTTTATTATTTAATAATGCGCTATATCTCAAATATATTCTTATATTCTATCATAAATATGTATCTACAATGCAATTCCTATTTCTGTCTCAATTTGTGATAAAACCTTCATGAATCGTTCAACATCGAGAGGTTTCGTTAATAATGCGAATGCATGATAACGTTCAGCCGCCCTAATGTTTTGTGAGTTCGGATATCCTGTTATCATTATTACATATATTGTTTTATCTTTATCCCGTATTGCTTTCAGTAACTCGACACCATTCATTTTCGGCATCATTATGTCGGTTATAACTACATTATATTGACCTGAAGCAAACAATTCAAAAGCATCAATGCCGTTTGACGCTATATTAAGTGTGTGATCATGCTCAAGAAGATTCGTAAGCGCAGCCACACTTGAAATGTCATCATCTACCAATAGAATATTCACGTACAACTCCTGTTGTTACTATACCTGCCTGCAAAACATTTATTGTAGTTATGCATTAGTTTATAAATTACTATTTTGAGTTCGGTTTTTCTTCAAACACAAGAAATAGCAATAAACAAGCCAATTTCATTTATTAATCTTAAACGCTTGATTATAATGAATTATCGGTAAATATATAATAATATTATGTACGATGTTTTCTATCACAAAAAGGCGATTTGTCAAACATAAGGAAGGATAAGGGGACTTTTCGCCGAAATCGTAATATATCCGAACAGTTAACAAGTTGACATTATAACAATACTATCACAATTGTTGTTTATCCAGGCGGCGGGAAATAGTTCGTGGTGAGATATTTAACAGTTTGGCGGCAAGAGTTTTATTGCCATCCGACATTCGCATTGCCTCCTGGACAAGCTGTGTAATAAGCTCATCGAGATCAATACCTTCTTGGGGCAGTACACAATATTTGCCATTTCCTAAATCAATTTTATTTCCGGATGGTGATAGTTCCGTTGTTGTATTACTTTCAAGAAAACTGAGGTGATCAACATCAATAAAAGGCCCATCATACAGAAGTACAACTCGTTCGATTGCATTCTGGAGTTGGCGGACATTGCCGGGTAAAGGTTGATTTTCCATGAATCTTTCAGCTTCGGGAGTGAATCCCTGTAATGTGCGTTTCCCGTGACGAACGCATGCTTTTGTGAAAAAATCGTACATCAGCGGAACAATTTCTTCTTTTCTTTCCCTCAACGGAGGAATTCGTAAATATCCAACATTTAAACGATGATACAAATCGCTTCTAAATGTTGACTTTTCACTTTCTTCCTGTAATGATTTGTTTGTAGATGCGATGATTCTGGCTTTGAACGTCAATCTTTTAACACCGCCAACCCTGTAATATTCACGGTCTTCGAGAACTCGGAGTAATTTAACCTGAGTTGAAATGGGCATTTCGCCTATTTCATCCAGTAGCAGGGAGCCTTCACCTGCTATTTCCAGTTGCCCCTTCTTTGAAGTCGAGCTTGCTCCTGTGAAAGCGCCGGCCTCATGCCCGAACAGTTCACTCTCAAAAAGATCATGCGGAATGGCGGCACAATTTATTGCAATAAACGGCTGTGCAACCATATCGGGGCCATAATGAATAAACCGAGCCAGCAGTTCTTTACCTGTTCCGGTTTCTCCCTCGATGAGAACCGGTACGGAAGGTGATTTATGGAATTTTTCGGCAAGCGTAAATAAATCGGCAAGTTTTTTCGAATGGATTGATATTTTCAATCCGACATTTTCGCGGAAAGCAGCACGGACATTTTCAAGCTGAGATTCAGTCTCGCTAACCCTTTCGCGAACACTTTCCTCAAAACGATTTGTTAATTCCTCATTGGTAATTTTTAGTGAGAGATGTTCTGATACACGGTCGATAATCAATTCAAGTTCATCAATATTAACGGGTTTTTGCAAATAATCATAAGCGCCTTCTCTCAACGCTTTTATTGCACTGTCAGTATTACCGTGCCCGGTTATAAGAACAACATCGACAATACTGTTCTTTTCCTGTTTTATATGCCGTAAAAATTCAAATCCGTCCATATGCGGCATTCTTATATCGGTAAAAACCAGTTGGAAGTTTTCTTTATTGAATAATTCCAGCCCCTCTCTTCCGTCTTTTGCGCATTTAACATCATGTCCGAGTTCGTTTAGAAATATACTCAAACTCTGACGGATTGCATCTTCATCATCAATTAAAAGAATGTTCACGGTCGTTTCTCTTCCTTTTCAGTTTATGTAAGAGGCAGGTGCATGTGAAATGTGGCACCTCCCGAATCGTTGTTCATCACATCGAGCACACCATTATGGTCGTTTACAATGCCTGTACTGATTGAGAGGCCTAAACCGGTTCCTTTACCTACTTCTTTTGTAGTAAAAAATGGATCGAATATTTTGTCAAGTATATCACCCGGAATTCCCGGGCCGTTATCACTCACTGTCAGCACAAGATGTTCATTTTGCAGAGAAGTGGCCACTACTATCTTTTTTTCCTCACGATCATAGTCATCGAGCGCCTGACGTGCATTGGTAACGAGGTTCAAAATAACCTGCAGAATCTGCTGGGTATTCATATTATTGTCGGGAATGTCGCCAAGATCGATTTCAAAATCGATACCATGTGCTTTCAGTTGTTCGCCAACCATGGTAAATACACGCTGTACCTGGACATTGAGATTTGCAATTTCTCGTGCTGCGGGAAGACCGTCCCTTGAAAAAGCACGCATATTAGTGATGATTTCATTCATTCTCTTTATCTGGTCGACAATAAGGCTCAGACTGTTTTTAACTTTGTTATCGTCCATTTCCCAACCTCGCGACAAACCATATAATATAGTCTGAGTCGATACATTTATCGCATTAAGCGGCTGTGTAATTTCATGAATGATACCTGCGGTCATTGTCCCGAGCGCAGCAAGACGGTCTGCTCTTATAACTAGCAGCCTCGACTGTTCGGCTTCCCGTTCCTTTTGTTTTCTGTAATTAATTTCCATTTGACGGGTCCATGCATTGGCGACAATATCTACCGCAGCATTCAATACGGAAATATCATTTTCTTCCCAGTTTTTGGATCTTTTCAAATTTTCAAATCCAATGATTCCGACAATTTCGATGCCGGCGCGAATAGGAATAATGAGTCCTGATTTTACACCGTGTTTTTCCATAAATATACGATCAGAGTCCGGAAGGGTGTTAACCGCACTGAAACTGATTATCTTTCCTCTGCCAATTCTATCATAAGTCCATGGCAGAATATTTATGGGGACGTTTTCTTCCCATTGTGTTTCCAGACATTCGGGACTTGTACACCATGTATCGATACATGAAAAAGCGTTTTTTTCTTTATCCAGTGAATATATAAAAGTACGGTCGACATGTGCGAGTTCGCCGACAATTTCAAGTATTGAGGGATATACGAAAACAGGTTCTTCAGTATTGGCAAGCTGATGTGCAATTCGCGCTATGATCATTTCCTGTTTCAGACGGGTTTTTATTTCCTGTTCCGCCCGTTTTCGTTCGGTTACATCTCGAAAGATAAAGATGATCGCAAAAACTCCCTCATCACGCGGCTGCGCTGTTGCACTACCCTCAAGATATATTAATGATCCTTTTTTCGATAACATGACAGTCTCAAATGCACCGGCTATCCTTCCTGATTGAACATGTTCAATAATATTCTGAATTTCTTTTTTGCCTCTCTCAAGAATAATGTCGAAAAGAGTTATTTCAGACAGTTCTTCCTGAGAATATCCGAGGGCTTTGTGCCATGCGGCATTAACATATATGATTTTGCCGGAGGTATCGGTGCATTGTATAAGATCAGTGGTATTATCGAAAATCGTTCGATACTGCTCACGTAATTCTCTGAATTGTTTTTGTTCACTTAGCCTTTTATTGCGAAATTCGGATGCTCTGCCAAGTATATCACAAAGCTGTTCATTGGTGAAAGGTTTTTCTATAAGTGCAAAAATCGCACCTTTGTTGATTGCCTCCCGATAAAGCTCCTGGCCTCCCATACCGGTGAAAAGAATTTTGACCATATCGGGATGGAGCTGATTTGATTCGATCAGTAAATCAAGTCCTTTTTTGCCCGGCATCATATGATCGGTCAGGAGAATATCGAAGTCACGGTTCCGAAGAATTTCCATGGCTTCATCAAATCCGCTGGCCATATAAACCGTATAGCCTTTTGAAAGCAGAATTCTGTAAATTAGTTTCCGAACCGATTCTTCGTCATCAACAACAAGAATTGAGCAATTCTCATCTGTATTCACTGGTTTTCCTCGAATTAACAAGCAACCGGTTTGTCTAAAAAAACTGATTACACAAAGTATATAAATATAGCACTATAACTGTTGATCAGCAAGCAAGTATATTAACAGAATATAATTAAACGGTATTTATAACGATACTATATAAACGATATATCCACATTATTTTCATGCCCTATCAAGGGTATTCCGTACTGAAAATGCGAGATCATGTATGTTGAACGGTTTTATTATATAATCAAGAGCGCCTAACTCGTTAAATATTCTCTTGTTCTGCTCAAATTCCTGTCCACTGGTAATAATGACTCTTACATTATTATCGATACACCGTATTTTTTTCAGTAATTCCGCCCCTGAATACACCGGCAAAATAAGATCGAGTATTATAAGATCGATGTTGTTACTTTCCTTTATGAATATATCAAGCCCTTCCTGTCCGTCGGAAGCATCAAAGACTGTATAACCAAGACGTTCAAGAGTCATAACGCCAAATGTTCGCACCATTTCCTCGTCATCGACAAAAAGAACAGTTTCGGAACCTTTCGGAAGGTCGCCTGCTTTGATCATTGAATCCGTCTTTTTCTTCAGAGCGGTAACAGGTAGAAATACGGTAAATATAGTTCCTTTGCCATATTCGCTTTCGACTTCGATCCAACCTCCGTGCTGTGAAACTGTCTCATACGCTGTCGAGAGTCCGAGGCCGGTTCCTTTACCCTCTTCCTTGGTCGAAAAAAAAGGGTCGAAGATGTGCTGTATCGTATCATTGTCAATTCCATAACCCGTATCGGCTACCGAAATTCTGACATATTCACCCTTTCGCGCTTCGGGGTGATCACTGACATATGCATCGGTTAACGAAACATTGTTTGCTTTAATAGTTATTGAGGGCTCCGTAATATCGGGGTGAAACAACCGTTTTTCCTCGATGGCGTCACGGGCATTCACACACATATTGAGAAGTACATGATGCAGAGACGGCGCATCCGCAAGAACGTTGTGCAGCGGCTCATGAATATCCACTGTAATCTTTATACGGCAGTCGAATGTCAGTCGTGCGAAAGTCTCCACATCAGCGATAAGTTCCTGCATATCAATCGGTTCGAGAACAATATCGCATTTACGGCTCAGGGACAGAAGCTGCCGTGTGAAATCACGGGCTCTTTCGGCTCCGGTGGACGCTTTTTTGATAAGAGGGAGAAAAGCATCGCCGGTACTGATTTCGGCAAGATTCAAGTTTCCGATAATTCCGGTAAAGACATTGTTGAAGTAATGTGAGATGCCCCCGGCAAGGTGCCCGATGGTTTCCATCGCATGTGAATGATTATACTGTTTTTTCAGCTTCTCATTTTCTTCCTTAAATTTCTGTTCGTAAGCTGTGTCACGGACAAAAACACATACTAAACGAGTGTTTTGCTGCTCGATTACCGTAGCGGTCAGTTCGACAGGAATCCGGATGTTATCCTTGTGTGTGCACAGACATCCGAAACGGATATCGGCACCACGGCATTCCTGTTTCCACAGACTGTTCAGGACGGCATCTGACATTTCTTTCGTGAAAAGATCGCCTGCCCTCATCGTTTGAAGCACGGTTTTATCATAACCTGTAATACGTGCTAATGACTCGTTACAATGCCGTATTCTCCCATCGGACGACAGCAGCATAAACCCATCAGGCCATAACTCGAACATGTTATGCAGCATGTTCTCCGGTTTTGAGGTACCGGATATTTTTATCGTTTTTTGCCCTGATTTACGGTTGGAGGGCAATGTATTTTCGGCTTTCATAGTATCCCAACATAGTGCCGCGAGAAAATTAAAACAACAGAACATCTACTCTGCAGTATCTAAAAACAACTGTGTCGATGAAAGTACTCTCAATATAGAATATAGTATGGCATTCCCGGCCGGACAAGGATTGAGAATAACAATTATAATTTGCTGATGAGAATAATAATCATCATTAATTTAGTAGTAATTGCGTAAAAGATGTTGTAATTTATAAAATATAAAAAAATAGTGAATGTGAATCACACATAATTAATACGGAAATCGGCTCAATTTATCAACAATCTTAATTCTCAGGAGGTTTTTGTATGGTTATCGTTAGAAGATTTGCTGTATTATGTACCGTGTGTATTATGATTCTCAGCATGATACTATCCGGCTGCACCCGGCAGCCTGCTCAGCAAGCTGAAACCGAAACCAAAATCGGTATTCGCGGTATTCTGCACAAACTCCCTAAAATAACGGAACGTGAAGTCACCCCAAGCCCTAAACAGCAGGAAGCAAAAGAGATTGCCGAACGTCTCGACACGCAGGGCCTTCTCTATACCGGCAAGGTAGTAGTCGACAAAGATCCGAAAATGCTCGAACCAATGAAACATATCGCAAAGTTTGCGGATAAAGACTATGTCATCGCCAAAGAGCCCCCGGAAATCGAGTTTGCGGTTATCCCTGCCATTCCTCAGTTTTTAGGTGAGTCTCCGGTAAAATCGCAGTCCGATATTTCCAATGAACCGGGGCCCTGGTCGAACTGGTCGCAGGCGAATTTCGATTCACGAACCGGAAAATTTTACTCTGCAATCGGCGATCACGGAAAATACGATGCGCACATCTTCCTCGTCGAATACGACCCGAAAGCGAAAAAAGTGCGTTGCCTGCCAGAGGTCAACAAGGTTCTCGGCCGTACCCAGGATCAGTTCATGGAGGGGAAAATCCACGGCTGGCTGGATTTCTACAAGAGTAAGGATATCGACAAGGAACATCTCTGGTACTGCACATACTGGGCGAAATATGACGAGCCGGATGAAGTGGATTACGCTACCGGCTACGACGGCGGCCATATCATGAGCTACGATGTACTGACCGGCGACATCGTCGATTACGGCGTCCCGATGAAACGCGCCTCATGGCCCTATCACCGCATGGACACCAAACGCGGCATCATGTATGCTGTGGGCATGTTCTGCGAATTTTTAGCCTGGGATGTAAACGAGCAGGAAACCAGGTGGGCAGGTTACCTTCCTCCGGGTATGCAGTGGAACAACCGCGCCATCCTCATCGATGAGTCCACCGGTATGGTGTATACCTCGAACCACGATACGAAAGCCGACCCCGAACGTCACATCATCAAATACGATCCATTCAAAAACCGCTTCTTCAAACTCGACTGCCAGATGCCGGTAACCCAGGGCAAATCCCAGCGCGGCGAGGCGGGAGGCTACAGCCCCATGCGTGCACAAACCCGTTCGCTCGGCCCGGACGGCCTTTTCTGGTGCTCAACATCCACCGGCCAACTCTTCACTTTCGACCCGGCCAAGGAAGAGGTTATCGACAAAGGTGTCAACTGGCCCGGATATCAGCGCTACACCTGCTCCATGGACAGAAGCCCCGGTGGTCGGTATGTGTACTATCTGCCCGGCGCCCACGGCCACGGCTACTCGGACGGCTCCCCGGTCATCCAGCTTGACACACAGACCGGTACCCGCAAGGTGCTGGCGTTTTTGTTCCCGTACTACTATGAGAAGTACGGCTATACCCACGGTGGCACATTCTCCATCAAACTCGATGACAAAGGCGAACAGTTATTTATCCTCTGGAATGGCGCATTCGTGGAGCATGAGGATGATGTGGAAAACGAAAGAAGCGATACCTTCGGCCAGTGTTCGGTCACCGTGGTCAATATTCCGGCAAGCGAACGGATGGAGTAGGGGGAAGTGTATAACTGTGCTGAGTAGAAAAGATTATTTTTATCCGCAGATGACACAGATTAACACAGATAAAAGAATAGAGGATAAAGGAAAACCCGCGGATGGGAGAGGATTCGCGGGTTTTGTTTGTGTGGTTTACATGCTTTTATTAATTTGAAAGTGTTTTTAGCTTCTATGTATTAAAATTATTCAATTTTATCACTTTTATTGAGATTATGTCGAGCACACAAAAGTTGAATATTTTCAACAACAAGTGAAGAACCACCTTTGGAATATGGAATAATATGATCAAAATGAAGATTATTAGTACTTCCACATTTAACACACTTTCCTTTATCACGTTTCCAAACCTGTAACTTAATTGCTGATGGAATAATTCGTTCATGTTCTAACTCTTTTGTAAGAGTTTCTTTTTCAATATTTTTATAATCTACTAATTCGAGCCTGAATTTAAAGACTTTTCGATCATTACTTTCTTCATTCCAAGCATCAATCAGATTAAATAATCCATTATATGCCCAAATTCCAGGGCGAATTTTTTCATATACTTTAACACATGCTGGTTTTGAATTACCGACTTTAAATCGTTTTGCTGCTTGATAAAATAGGCCATTTTGAGTTAATGTACCACCAGGATTTATCATCGGTTGGTCGACTGATTTGGGGATTGGCCCATTTATTCTATTTGGAATATCATGACCCTCATAAATTAAAATTTTCCCATCTTCTTCAATTTTATCAGTATATGGAGCATTAGCTCTTAAACTCATTAGTATAACGCTATAATTATTGCCGAGTAGGTAATTCATGCCTCTCTGGAGATTTACGCCTTCTGCACTACACATTTCCAAGTAGGAGATTATATCACCGGGACTAAACATTCATAGTCCTTATTTTTTAATTATTACAGTGTATAATTTATATGA
>JAFGMP010000172.1 GCA_016927495.1 Candidatus Latescibacterota bacterium
ATTGGTCGGGGTGGTGAGATTTGAACTCACGGCCTCATGCTCCCGAAGCATGCGCGCTAACCGGGCTGCGCTACACCCCGACAGATTAAAATAAATATTTGATAATGATAAATCCGAGTACCAGTAATATAATAAAAAGTATCGTTAAAAGGTTGAAATATTTATCAATAATAGCCTTTATCGGTTTCCCGAACTTCCAAATAAGCGTCGATACGATAAAAAAGCGGGCGCCGCGGGAAAGCGCCGAAACGGTGACGAAACTTACAAAATTCATATGAAACGTTCCGGCTGCTATTGTAAACACTTTATAGGGAATCGGCGTAAAACCGGCAACGCCAACAAACCACACGTCATAACGGTTATACATGGCTTTAACCATCTCAAATTTATCCATAAAGCCATAAAATTCCAGAATTCTATATCCGACAATATCAAAAAAAGTTAATCCAATATAGTATCCAAGCATACCGCCAAGAACAGAACCTATGGTACATATGGCAGCAAACCTGAAAGCACGCTGCGGCATTCCCAAAGCCAGGGCAATTAACAATACATCGGGTGGAACCGGGAAAAAGGATGACTCCGTAAAAGCCAATAAAAAAAGGGCCAGTGTGCCATAAGGTGTATACGCCCAATGCAGAACCCAATCATAAAGCCTTCTCACTATTCCGGTTTCAGTCATTCGACCACCCTTTATCCCCGAGAAGCGGTACAAACGAACATCCGCATACGTCATGCTTTTCAATTACCTTTTCACCTTTGATAACTATCATCAAACGCTGCGTTGCAAGATTTCCAACCGGAATAACAATCCTTCCCCCGGGTGAAAGCTGGTTCATCAGTTCGCCTGGAATTTCCGGCGCTCCCGCGGTTACTATAATCCGATTAAACGGGGCTTCCTCTACCCAACCCATGCTTCCATCACCTACTTTAAAGTGAATATTCTTAATTTTTATTTTTTTTATAAGCTTTTCAGCTTTTTTTGAAAGCTCCTTATGCCGCTCAATCGTATACACATCACAACCGAGAACAGCCAGTATCGCTGCCTGATATCCTGAGCCTGTTCCTATTTCAAGGACCTTTTCCCCGCCGTTAAGTTCAAGAGCTTGTGACATAAGGGCAACAATATATGGCTGCGAAATCGTCTGATTTTGGTTAATCGGAAGAGGATGATCTTCATATGCCCGCGGCCAAAAAGCCTGATCGACAAACAGGTGACGGGGCACAATTCCCATCGCCGTCAACACCCGTTCATCATGAATGCCCCGACTTTTCAGTTGTTCGTTTACCATACGGTTTCTGGATACTTCATAATCGATCACAAGACTGACTCCGCTATATAATCCAATTCGAAATCACATGTATGTCCTGAAAAGAAGTCATATCGAGTTGAAGAGGAGTAATTGACACATTCCCACGGTTAATGGCGGCAAAATCACAATCATCAGGACCTTCCCATGTATCAACCTGACTGCCAATCCAGTAATATGGTTTCCCACGAGGATCTGCTTTTTCTATAATTACCTCACGATAAGTACGGCGTCCGAGCCTGGTGGTCTCATATTGGCCATTTCCCGACCATCCTGCCGGTATATTGACATTAAGTACAATTTTTTCTGGCAAAGAATGTTGTAATACAGCCTCGGCAACTTTTAATGCAACCTGAGCCCCATATTCATAGTCGGTGTTTTCCGGATCAACAAATGAAACCGCTATTCCGGAAGTACCGAGAATAGCAGCTTCGGTAGCGCCGGCTACTGTGCCTGAATAAATAACATCTTCACCAAGGTTTGCGCCGCTGTTAATACCTGAAATAACCAGATCAGGTGTAATATCGAGTAATCCTTTCAGTGACAACATGACACAATCCGCAGGCGTACCGTCAACCACCATAGCCCGGGAGTCAATTTTTTTCACGCGCAGCGGTCTGTTCAATGATAAAGCGTGGCTTGCAGCGCTTTGTTCACTTTCAGGTGCAACTACATAGGTGTCCCATACAGTTTGGATCGCCTTTCGCAGAACCTGAAGACCGGGTGCGTAAAAACCATCGTCGTTGGTGAGTAAAATTGTATTTTTCACCGAAATATACCCTAAAATGGAACGAGCAGATTTTCAATCTGCTCATTTGGTATCAAAATGGTCGGGGTGACTGGATTTGAACCAGCGGCCCCCAGCCCCCCATGCTGGTGCGCTACCGGGCTGCGCCACACCCCGACTTTATACCTTTAATTCGCAAAAAATTTAAAGTAAACAGGAAATAATTTTTACCTCAAAAGCGGAGAAAAATATACTACATTATTTCCAGAAAGCAAGAGAAAGTTGCCACAATAGCTATTCTCGACTCTATTAAAGCGTATCAAGAATATTCCATTCAATCATACCGTTATTCGCTACCCGGTATTTCAGAAGACTCTGCCCCTTGTTTGTACCATCATCATAATATAAGTATACCCACTTTGCATTAAGCAGTGACATCCTCACCTCAGGGTAAAATGAAGGTCGTGCCCCAAACATCCCTTTGAACGGCATGAGTTCTTCACGGGATCCGAGATCCTGGATTATGTTGCTTTCAGGATCGGCAAGACCTTTTTTTTTGAATTCAGAAATCTCATCTTCACTCAGCCGGGGAAATTTGCTCATTAAATCCTCATTCAATGCATGAGATTTATTCAAGGCCTGAGTCACATTTTTGATTTCGTCCCTGAGAAGAACGTTCTCACGTTTAATGTCGTCCAAAGCCGCCTTTATGTGCGTATTAGCTATCATGAATGCTATGCTGAATACCGCAAAAATCATTACCAGTATTAACGAATTTGACCTGCCGGCACTGCCGGGTTTTGTTGTTGAATAATTCATTGTTCACTCCCCTATGGAAAAATTTACCTAATCAAACATATGCATTTTTGCCAGTTTTGCATAAATTCCATCCATATCCATGAGTTCATCGTGAGTACCTGTCTCGCGAATCCTCCCACGGGCAAGTACATGTATGCGGTCGACTTTGCGTACTGTGGACAGACGGTGAGCGATAACTATGGATGTGCGGTTTTCCATAAGTAACGGTACTGCCTGCTGTAAAATACTTTCCGTGAAAGTATCGACGCTCGATGTCGCCTCATCGAGGACAAGCACATTACGGTCGGCGGCAAGGGCGCGGGCAAAACTGACCAGTTGACGCTGCCCCTGGGACAACCGTGACCCGCGTTCCATTACTACTGTATCGAGACCGGTATCAAGGTTATTCGAAACATTGTCAAATTGGATCTGCGTAAGAATTTTATCAATTGGTTTATTTTGTATTTTTTCATCATCAAGGGTAATATTATTTAAAATCGATCTATTAAAAAGAAACGGTTCCTGCCCGACATAAGCGAATAATCTCCGGTGTTCGGCAATTGAGAGGTCACGTATATCGGTACCGCCAATTAATATTCTTCCCCTCCGGACATCGTAAAACCTGAGAAGCAGATTGGTAATACTCGTCTTTCCGGCTCCTGACGGTCCCACAATTGCGACACGCTCACCCCGGGCCACCCGAAATGACACATCTTTCAGAACCCATTCTTCATTATCATAGGCAAACCAAACACCGTCAAAAATAATATCGAATTCCTTTTTAACCGGAACCGGATTTTCAGGTGATTTTATTTTCGGTTCGGTATCGAGAAGTGTAAAAATTCGTTCGCTTGCCGCTACAGCCGAAAGCATGACATTGAAATTCTCGGCAAGCTCTCTAACCGGCCAGAACAGCATATCGATCAATCGTATAAATGCCACCATTACCCCGATGTTCAATGTAGCAGCATGAACACGAAGCCCGCCTGTTGTCAAAACAAGGATCATACCAACGATACCGATAAATTCCATCACCGGGAAAAATACTCCGTAGTAAAGGACATTTCTGACTTTGACATCCATTAGCTCGTCGGAATATTTAGTAAATTTATCGTAACTCCAACCTGTCCGCCGCATAAGCTGAATAATACGTATTCCCTGGATATTTTCCTGAACAAACGCATTCAGACGGGCTGTAAATTTTCTGATATTTCGGTAAACAGCGCGAACTTGTTTAGCAAACGTATATCCTGCCGCATACAGAAGCGGAACTACCGCCATCGATATAAGAGCAAGTTTCCAATCCAGAGCAAACATGACAATGGCAATCCCGATCAGAATTGTTGAATTATTTATTATCCGTATCGCACCGGATGTGTATAATTCATTGAGGGAATTTACATCGTCAGTGATTCTTGTCATTAACCTTCCCACACGGTTATGATCAAAAAATCTCATCTCCATGGAAAGAATATGGTTGAATATATCCATACGGAGATCATGCATAACATACTGCCCTATCATACCGGTGATTAAACTTAGAAAATAACCGACAATGAAATGCAGCAGGAAAACACCGCAGAACAATATCATAAAAAAATTGAAATGATCGAAATTTCCTGTTGTCAGATAATTATCTATAACTATTTTTACAAAATATGGCCTGATCACGAGCAGAAAAGAACTGGCGAGGCTGCAAACTATAGCGACGACAGCCATCCATGAATACGGTCGTATATACGCTGTCAGCCGTCTAACAATTACCCAAAGTGTATATTCTTTGATCGAATCTGTGGTTAATCCCGATGCTGTAGTTTCTTTTTCGCCGGTAAGCGCCATAAAATCCCTATTATTGCATGTTTTTATATTGCGTTATATCCCTAATGATTCTATTGATTCCTGCTCGTTGTAATGCGCGGCATATAATCCTTCCATTGCCATGAGTTGGTGATGAGTGCCGCGTTCAATAATATTACCGGCATCCATATACAGTATCTCATCCGCATTTTTAATCGCTCCGAGACGCTGGGTGACGATAATCGTGGTTTTATTTTCCGTAAAATTCCTGATATTATTTAATATTTCCATTTCTGTTTCGGTATCCACATTCGAAAGGCAATCGTCAAAAATGGTAATCGGTGCGTCGCTGATCAAAGCCCGCGCTATAGCAATACGCTGCCTCTGACCACCTGATACTGTTATCCCGCGTTCTCCCAGTAACGTTTTATATCCATCGGGAAAATCTTCGATAGCTTTATCGACGGAAGCAAGTGCAGCGGCTTTACGAATGTAATCGAAATCAGCATCTTTATTGCCGAACGCGATGTTCTCCTCAACCGTTTCACTGAATAAAAAGGTCTCCTGGGGAACGTACGCGATTGATGACCGTAATCGCGCCAAAGGTATATCGTTTATGTCGATGTCATCATAAAAGATTATTCCTCGTCCAACAGGATACGCTCCGGTTAAAAGATGTAAAAGTGTACTTTTACCTGACCCAGTTTTTCCGACAATTGCCAGTGTTTTTCCCGGTTTAATATCGAAACTGATATTTTTTATCACCTCATGATTGTTATCATAAGAAAAAGAACAGTCATGTATTGCAATCGCACCTTTAAAATAGTCCATTTCTACATTTTCATCCTGACGTTCCGGTTCTTCATCGAGGATTTCCTGAATACGTCGTGCAGATGCAAATCCACGTTCAAAAATTGCCACTACCCACCCCAATGCAATCGCAGGCCAGACCATAATCCCGATGTACATGATAAATGATACTATCGTTCCGAGAGTAATTTCACCTGAGATAACTTTCCTGCCACCAATCCAAAGCACCAAAAGAACGCTTGCACTGGCAAGAACATCGAGGAGCGGAAAGGAAAATGATTGCAGCTTTATGACACCCTTGTTACGGTCGAGGTAAGTGAAACTTAATTTTCTGAGAGATTCAAGTTCCTTTTCTTCCCGGACAAACGCTTTAACAGTACGAATTCCGTTAAGGTCTTCCTGAACATGGGCTGATATGTCAGAATATGATTCCTGAACCTTAACGAATTGTTTGTGGATTTTTTTACCGACGACATTAATCATAATAGCCATAATCGGAAAAGGTATCAGCGTAAATAGAGCTAATTCAACATTTTTATAAAACATGAATCCGAGAGCAAGCGGAACAAGAAGTACCGCATTCATGGTATACATAATTGCCGGACCGATCATAAGTCTGACTGCTGTAAGGTCATTGGTGAATCTGGCAATTATGTCCCCCGTCCGCGATTTATTATAAAAAGTTACCGGAAGCTTCAACATGTGCCCGAACAGGCGGTTTCTGATATCACCCTCAAGCTTCCATGATGTTCCGATGATGATATATCGCATAAAAAAACGGGACACACCCATTATGATCTCAAATCCCAATATCAATCCGCACAACTTGTAAAGATCAACAGCGACAAAATCACCCCGTAAAAGATCAACCGCACGACCGACAAAGGAAGGTATAAATACATTGAACACATTTGTTATTATGACAAATATTGAACCTATGGCTATGCTTTTCCATCTGTTACAGATAAATGACCATAATAGAGCACTGTTACTTACTCCCATACTCACACTCATTCATATTAATGTTAAGATTATTATTACTGGTAAGGCAGAACTGTAATTTCCACATCCACAACCCCTGCCTCAATCATATGAAGTTCCCTGGCAGCGCCCAGTGATAAATCTATAATTCTGTTGCCCACAAACGGACCCCGGTCATTTACCCTGACAATAACGGTGCGCCCGTTTGAAAGATTTTTTACTTCAAGCCATGTGTTGAACGGTAATGTTTTGTGAGCGCATGTAAGACCATTCATATCGAAGACTTCCCCATTGGAAGTCTTCTTACCATGAAAATCATCTGCATAATAGGATGCCTGTCCATAGATTTTTGTTCCACTGCGGGGTCTTTTTTCTGGAGTTTTCACAGTTTTTCCGGATTTTACGGATTTTGTATCAGCAGGTTGCTGAATAGTGGGAGTTGGTCTATGAGTCGTATAACGAGGTGAAGGTGAACAACTGATAAATATAAAAATAATGGCAAGAGTTGTCAGCGCGTTCTTGACCACAACTTACGCCTCCGTGACCCCGATGCTTCCGATTATTTCCGTTACATGTCCGAGATGATGACGAACCATGTAGGCATCGATTCCCCCGATTACTGTCAGAGGCAGTTTCGGATCAACAAACATACCGCAGCCAGTCTGAACAAGTGAAGCGCCTGCTATAAGAAATTCAAGAGCATCGCATGCACTGACTATACCGCCTATGCCAATAATAGGAATTGATACCGCTTTTGCAACCTGATACACCATTCTGACTGCAACCGGTCTGACTGCCGGACCGGATAACCCTCCTGTAATATTTGCAAGCATAGGTTTACGTGCTTCGACATTTATCACCATTCCGGTAATCGTATTTATCAGGGAAACAGCATCGGCGCCACAGTCCTCGGCAACCGTCGCCAGTGAAACGATATCGGTAACATTCGGTGAAAGCTTCACAATAATCGGTTTTGTCGTGGCCTCGCGTACTTTTTTAATAAGAAACGAAACAGATTCCGGTTTGTTTCCGAACGCTATACCGCCTTCTTTAACATTGGGGCATGATATGTTGATTTCAAGCGCTTTAACCGGATCATGACCGTTCAGTTCCATGCAAACGGCAACATAATCATCGGCAGTACTCCCTGCAACATTAACGATAATATTTGTGTCAAAATTCGCAATTCGCGGTAAAATTTGGTTGACAAAAGCTTTTAAACCGGGATTTTGAAGTCCGATAGCGTTGAGCATACCAGATGGGGTTTCGATAATTCGCGGTGCAGGATTGCCTTCGCGTGGTTCGGGAGTTACAGCTTTTGTTACAAATCCTCCCAGCAGAGAAACATCGTAAAAATCACGGTATTCCTCTCCGAATCCAAAAGTGCCTGACGCGGCAATTACCGGATTCTTGAACTCAATCCCGAACAATGTTTGAGTCATGGATGCTTTTGTCACCATTTAACCTCTTTTGCATAAAATACCGGCCCGTCGACACACGATCTTACCATACGTCCATCTCTGAGCCGTACTGCACAGCCATAACACGCCCCAAGACCACACGCCATTCGCTCTTCAAGCGATACCTGGCATAAAATCCCGAATTTATCAGCTATAGTAGCAACAGCTTTCATCATAAGATGCGGACCACAGGCATAAATGACGCCCGGTTTTATGGAATCGAGTTTTTCCTCAAGCAAATCGCTTATGTAACCGGAATAACCTACAGATCCGTCATCGCTTGAGTGATAGACCTCTAATTTTAAAGGGAATAATTCTTTGAATGAGTTGTGTGCTGACTCTGTTCGGGCACCCATAAAAAAAAATAATTGTCGATGTCCGGATGTTTGTAATGACTCGGTAAGAAACAATAAAGGTGCAACACCGATCCCACCGGCAACGAGAACTACCGGTTTACTTGTATTTATGTTCCGGTCAAATCCCTTTCCCAACGGACCGATAATATTGAGGCATTGTCCTCGTTTAACAGCAGTTATTTGTTCTGTGCCTCGTCCGATAACATCTATCACCAGTTTTACGAGACCGCGTTCCCGATTGACACCATACAGGGAAAATGTTCTTCTTAAAAACGGATCGGTACTATTTCCTACCTTAACCTGAACGAACTGGCCGGGGACAGCTTCGCGGGCAATCTCTTTGCAGGCAAGATGAATTACATAAATATTTTCACCACAGTATTCAGTTCGTATAATACCTGCTTCGTATTCTTGCATTCCGTTCCCTGACTTTTCTGTAACCGGTTATTTCTTCTTCCTGAGAGGGTATCTCGGTGACCTGTTCCATTTCTTCTTCTGATGATTCGGTTGACGTTCTACCAGTGCCATAAGTTAGATAAACGATTTTTTTCTCGATTTCTTTCAGCAGTTTTGGCTCGTCCTCGACTTCCTTCAATTTATCTACGGCAGTCGTTACAAACTGGCTATTATAAGGATTTTTATCCATTTTTGATATTTCTTTATATAACTCCAGCGCTTTTTCCATGTTCCCGACATCATGTTCGGTATAATAAGCAATCGCAAACTGAGCTTTATAAGCACTTTGGGTTCCGGGATAATCATCAACCACTTTTTGGTATAACGGGATATATATTTCAGGGTCATGCGACGTGTCACGTGAATGTTCAGCTTCGGTAAAAGCTTTAACCTCAGGTGGTTTTTCAATGATTCCAAGATATACTTTCAAATCCTGAGCGAAATTACTATCCGGATGTTTTACGATGATTTTTTCCATCAGTTTACGGTCTGCTTCTTCCGTATAACGATCTTCACTTTGTAATTCGTTCAACCCCAAAAAATATTCGCTTCTTACCGCATAATCGGTTTCAGGTGTTTCCTCGATAATCAGCAGGTATTGTGTCAGCGCAGAATCAGGCCGGTCGAATGAAAATCTATAGAGTTCAGCAAGGGAAAAACGTAAATGTGCTCTGTTTTCACGTTCGGCTTTTATGGAACCCGCTTTATCGGCAATTTTCTTTACAGAGTCACTGTGTCCTGTTTTTGTAGTATCCTGTCCCGTTTGCACCGTTTTCATCGTATTCGAAGACAGAGAATCGGATTGTGTTGATGCCGGTTCTATTGTGGCAATTTTTGTTGAATCGGCACCAGTATTGATTGCAGTGACTGCACTCCCGGTTTTAGTCGAATCGGCATCATTCACAGCAACCTTCAAAGAATCCGGCTGTGCTGTTTGGGATGTATCCTGAACAGTTGCCGTAATCTGAGCTTGATTAACAGCAGTTGAATCCTTTTGAGAAATCACCTGTTCCGTAACAATTGATTGAACGGTATCTGTGTCTGCACTTTCAGCGGATAAATCTTTTTCGGCTTTTTTATCAGTTTCATTAATATCGGCAATAGTTGTTTTCGAAGAATCAGGGGTAACTGTTTCGGTATTAATAGTATTTCCCACAACAGTTTCTTCTTCGGGTTTACCTAAATCATCAATATCTTTTAATTTACCAATAGCTTCGAGCTTGGCTTTCAGACTGTCGATTTGCACAGATTTTGTTTGTGCAACACTTACCCATGATTCCGTTGCTTTGGCTTTGTTTTTTCCGACATTGTCGAATGCCTCTTTCGCCTCATCTAACCTCGATAAATCGTTGAGTAATAACATACCTGCATTATACCACGCTTTTTTAGAGGAAAGTGAATCGGGAAAATCTCCGGCAAGGTTGCGATATGTTTGAATAGCCTGTTCCGGCTCATCCTTAAGCGCATAGATTATACCAATCTGAAGACGTATCTGTGGTGCATATTTGGCAAATTCTCCCTTGTTCTGCATGCTGCCAAGATATTCAAGGCTTTCATCGAAACTCCCGAGTTTTGCTTTTGCCAGGGCAATCTGTAGATTACCTTTCAAGCGCAATTCGGTATCAATCTTTTTCTCCGGTATCTGTTCCAGTGTTGCTACACACTCTTCATAACGTTCCAGATTATAAAGCGCTTCACCTTTATAAACAATTGCCTCGTATAATTCCTTATCATTGGGCTTTGTATCGATCACATTCTGGGCAACTGTTAGCAAATCATCCCAAAGTTCATCACGTCGGGCAATATCGACAAGAGCAATTCCGGCTCGCCCTTTTTGAGACCGTTCGCCGTTTACCATAATATCGTTAAGGATCACTTTCGCATCATCATAGCGATCCATTTCAATAAGACATCTGGCTTTATAATAAATCGCGTCTGCTCCAAACTCTCCATCGGGAAATGCTTCGATGATTTCATTGAACTTTGTCAGAGCCTGCCGGTAATCCTCTATACGGAAATATGACATACCCATTATAAACAGACTATTATCAACATATCGTGAATTGGCATATTCACGAATGATCCCTGCAGCGCCGAGAATTGCCTCGTTATAAAGTTTTTCCGATGTACTGTTTTTAACTTCACCGTCCCGTTTATATTGCCGTTCGGCGTCTTTATAACTTTTTTGCGCCATATAAAATGTATTGAAATAGGCACAATTTAATAACAGTACCGGAAGGAGTAATATCAGAAGGAATCGTTTCATAAAAAATCCCTTATAAAAGCTATCAGATCATCTGTAAAAAAACATCCGGCAACTTTTGTCGATGTCGCTATCGAAAATCCTATAAGCGCTCCTTATGATATTCCTGAAGGCATTTTACCTCGACCGGTTTAGATACCAGGGAAAGAATTCCTTCGGCGGCAGCGATAGCTCCTGCAATTGTTGTCGTATACGGCACATTATGTATAATTGCAGCTCTTCTGAGTTCATAATCATCCACATATGATTCGCGGCCTATTGGTGTGTTGATCATAAGACCTACCGAACCGTCGGTAAGCAGGTCAAGAACATTTGGCCGTCCCTCATGAATCTTCAATACCAGATCGGCTTCGATACCATAAGTTTCAAGATGATTTTTGGTACCGGCTGTCGCTACAATAAAGAGTCCTGCTTTCCTGAGTTTTTTTGCTATTGGCACAATGTCGTCTCGGTCATCTTTATTTACGCTGATAAATATACGACCGGAAGTAGGAAATACCGAGTTAACCGATATTTGTGACTTTGCAAAGGCAACACCGAAATCTTTATCGATTCCCATTACTTCACCGGTAGATTTCATTTCGGGGCCTAAAATCGCATCAACTCCGGGGAATTTGATAAACGGCAGTACCGCTTCCTTGATACAATAATAATTGAGAGAAACTTCTTTTGTAAAACCAATTTCCTTAAGTGTCTTGCCAGTCATGACACGCGCCGCTATTTTAGCGAGCGGAAAACCGATCGATTTCGAGACGAACGGGACAGTTCTCGATGCTCTCGGATTAACCTCTAAAACATATATTTCACCATTTTTAACTGCATACTGGATATTCATAAGACCGATCACATTGAGTTCACGGGCAAGATCGTAGGTATGTTTTCTGAGCGTGTCCAAAATGTCTTTTTCCAGACTGTAGGTCGGAAGTATACAGGCGGAATCGCCGGAGTGAATACCCGCATTTTCGATATGCTGCATAATCCCGCCGATTACGACGTCCACACCATCGCAAATAGCATCGACATCAACCTCTATGGCAGACTCAAGAAATTTGTCAACAAGAACTGGCCGCTCCTCCGAAACATGTATGGCCGCTCTCATATAGTTTTCCAGAGCTTTAACATTGTAACAGATCATCATTGCTCTGCCGCCGAGAACATATGACGGCCTCACAAGCACCGGATACCCTATCCTTTCCGCAATCTTTATCGCTCCTTCAAGATCGGTAGCAGTACCGTTCGGAGGTTGTTTTATGCCAAGTTTGTCGACAAGAGCACCGAACCTTTTACGGTCTTCGGCAATGTCAATTGATTCCGGTGAAGTTCCGATAATCGGTACTCCCGCTTCCTCAAGTCCCTTTGCAAGTTTGAGCGGAGTCTGACCGCCAAACTGCACAATTACTCCATCCGGACGTTCCTTCTCGCAAATTGCAAGAACATCTTCAAGCGTCAACGGTTCAAAGTACAGTTTATCGGAAGTATCGTAATCGGTCGAGACCGTCTCCGGATTCGAGTTTACCATTATGGTCTCATAACCGTCTTCTCTCAGCGCAAATGAGGCATGCACGCAGCAGTAATCAAACTCGATACCCTGGCCTATTCTGTTCGGTCCGCCGCCGATGATCATGATTTTTTTACGGTTGGTTCTGACGACTTCGCACTCGTTTTCGTATGTTGAATAATGGTACGGTGTAAATGCTTCGAATTCGGCTCCGCATGTATCAACTGTTTTGTACACGCACTTGACTCCGAGGGATTCTCTCAGTTCACGGATTTTCTTTTCTTTGACTTTCCATATAAACGATAGCTGACGGTCGGAAAAACCCATTTCTTTCGCTTTGTCAATCAAGTTTTTATCTACTGCTGTATACGGTGTCTTTTTCAGTTCCAGTTCCAAATCTACGATATCGCGGATATTGGAAAGAAACCACCGATCAATTTGTGTCGCCTCATATAATTCTTCAACCGTTTTCCCCGCAAGAAACGCGTCATGGATCGCAAACAATCTATCGGCTTTCGGGGTTTTAACATAAGCCAGGATATCATCACAATCGAACTTGTTTTCCACACCGTCAGCGCCGAGACCATACCGGCTGATTTCCAGGCTCCGAACACCTTTTTGAAGGGCTTCCTTGAATGTCCTTCCAATAGCCATAACCTCTCCGACACTTTTCATCTGAGTACCAAGTCTTGAATCGGCATTGGGGAATTTCTCAAATGTCCAGCGCGGGATTTTCACAACACAATAATCAATCGTAGGCTCAAAGCATGCTTTTGTTTTACGGGTTATATCATTGGCGATTTCATCAAGGGTATATCCGACCGCGAGTTTAGCGGCGATTTTAGCGATTGGAAAACCTGTCGCCTTGGACGCCAAAGCAGAACTCCGCGACACCCGTGGATTCATTTCGATAATAACGAGTCTGCCATCTTCAGGATTCTGGGCGAACTGTATGTTCGAGCCTCCGGTTTCCACACCGATCTCACGGATAACGTCGATCGACCAGTCGCGCATACGCTGATATTCACGGTCTGTCAGTGTTTGAATCGGCGCCACAGTAATCGAGTCTCCCGTATGAACACCCATCGGATCCAAGTTTTCAATGGTACAGATGATAACCACATTATCATTGAGATCACGCATAACTTCGAGTTCGAACTCTTTCCAGCCTATCAGCGATTCTTCAATTAAGACTTCTGAAATAGGACTGAGTTCGAGTCCATGTTTGACCTGAAATTCAAATTCCTGTTTATTATATGCTATACCCCCGCCGGTTCCACCAAGGGTATAGGAAGGCCGTATGATCGCCGGGAATCCTATGTAATCGAGCAATTGCCATGCATCCTCGATATTATATGCAAATCCACCCTTTGGCTGAGCGACTCCGATACGATTCATGGCTGCTGAAAATAACTGACGATCCTCGGCTTTTTCAATGGATTCGAGGTTTGCGCCAATCATTTTTACACCATATTTGTCAAGCACACCGCTTTTCGCAAGCTCAACGGCAACATTCAATCCTGTCTGGCCTCCAAGAGTCGGAAGAAGAGCATCGGGCCGTTCGAGCTTGATGATCTTTTCGCACATTTCCGCATTGATCGGTTCTATATAGGTTCGCTGGGCAAATTCGGGATCGGTCATAATGGTTGCAGGATTTGAATTCACCAGCACAATTTCAAATCCCTCTTCCATAAGAGCTTTGCAAGCTTGAGTACCTGAATAATCAAATTCACAGGCCTGGCCTATAACGATGGGACCTGAGCCTATCAACATGATCTTTTTGATGTCGTTTCTTTTGGGCATTAGGCAACCTGTTGTTATATTTGAGTTTATTAATTATCAAATATTATGTTGTTTTTGTATATTTATTGTGTTATAAGGGACAATAATCATGGGGAAACACCGGATAGGCACTATTTATTTCCAATCATGCATACACAAGAAATGTGTTATTAATGAAATCCGACAAAAAGTATTAAAATAATTGCACCAAGTAATAAAAGATAATAACCTGATGCAATTATAACATCATTAAATGTAATGTGACGTACTGTATTTCTATTTTTTTGAGTTGTCTTTAGTGTAAACGCATCCAGTGTTTCATTCACGAGCGAAGGATTTATTCCGGCTAAAATTCTTATGATGGAACGCTTCGCAATCACAATTTGTTTAGCAAGAATCTCATGGCATGACCTTTCCGTCTCTTCATCATGGTCATGTTTGGTAACATGTACGGGATTTTCCGAAATAAAAAGGCGAGCTTTCAGCAGCGCAATTTTTACATTCGTTATCCTGCTACTGTCATGAATGCTCAGGTTCGATCGAAGAGTAAAATCACATACATCGAGAAATTCTCTGAAATAATCGCGAATTTCCTTATCAGAAAGACATAACAGATAGGATTCCTCAATAAGCTCTTCGACATGCTCTTTTATCACTTTGTCAGTCCATCTTTTCATACTCTTAAAGTTATGAAATTACAAGCAAAAAAGCAAGAAGACTCATTGAGATTGAGAATTATTTGACTTTATGAACCGTCATCAGATTTGTTGATCCGGCCACACCTATCGGTGTTCCCGAGGTAATTACGATAATATCTCCGGAAACTGCATACCCATTTGCCACGGCAATTTTTTCTGCGGTACTCACCATACTCTCCGTATCAAGTACATCTTTGACGAGAGCCGAACGTACACCCCAGAACAAAGAGAGTCTCCGTCGGGCTGATTCACTTGGAGAAATGGCAAGAATACTTGTTCTGGGCCGATGCTTGGAAATGCGTCTGGCTGTAGAACCGGATTGTGTATATGCAATTATCGCTTTTGCTTTCAAAAGTTCGGCGGCACGGCATGCAGCGGCGGTTACCGCATCCTCGATAGTAGGTTGAGACTGTAATCTGTGGTCGATCATGCTCCGACCATAACCAAATTCACACTCTACACCATTAATTATTCTCTGCATCGTTTCAGCAGCTTTTATCGGATATTTACCCACAGCCGTTTCCCCCGAAAGCATCACAGCATCAGAACCGTCGATTACCGCATTGGCCACATCCGACGTCTCAGCGCGGGTCGGATTGGGCTGAGTAGTCATGGATTCGAGCATCTGGGTTGCTGTTATCACAGGTTTACCCGCCTCGTTGCATGCTTTAATAATTCGTTTCTGTATAAGAGGAACCTGTTCGGATGCCATTTCCACTCCCAGATCGCCGCGTGCAATCATAATACCGTCAGCCGTTGCAAGAATTTTTTCAAATGCGTCAACCGCTTCTTCTTTTTCAATTTTGGCAATCACCGGAATATCGGAACCGTAATTCGATATCAGTTTTTTGGCTTTAATAACATCATCGGGAGTTCTTACGAAAGAAAGGGCAAGAAAATCGATTTCTTCCCTGACAGCAAATTCAATATCACTGAAATCTTTTGCGCTTATTGCCGGTGCAGAAACATTTACACCGGGTAAATTCATACCTTTATGCGGTTTAATCGTCCCACCGATAACGACTGTCGCATGCACTTCTTCAGGTCTGACATCAATAACCTTAAGCTCGATTCTGCCGTCATCAATCAGAATACGGTTGTTCTTTTCCACATCACTGACAAGATTAGGATATGTTGTGCTCAATATTACATTACTACCCTTAATATCACGAGTTGTAATAGTAATTTTTTGTCCTGCAATTAATTCTACCGATTCTTCCTCCAGTTCGCCGATCCTGATTTTCGGGCCGCATAAATCTCCGAGAATCGCAATCGGTTCTCCCCTTTTTTGGGCAACCGTTCTCAGGTTGGTTATCATCGATTTAAAATCCTCATGACCACCATGAGAAAAATTAATCCGGGCGACCTTCATTCCACTCGATAAAAGACCGTCAAGCGTTTCGGGATCATTGCATGCCGGCCCTATCGTACAAATAATCTTTGCTCTGTTCATTGTCATTTATCTCCGGATATTTCCATATTTTTAAAATGTGTTATATATTTTTTCCAGTATCGATCAATGCATACGATAATTTTTCAAGCACATCTCCTGCCATAACGCTCGGTATGCCAAATTCTTCCGCGGCCAATTCTCCCGCTCTTCCGTGGACATACGCTCCAAGTTTTGTTGCTTCAAACAACGTAAGCCCCTGTGCTGCAAAACCTGCAATAGTTCCGGTAAGGACATCACCCATCCCTGCGGTCGCCATCGCTTCACTACCGGTTGGATTTACCCATACAGCTTCATCGGGTGTGGTTATTACTGTCGGTGCGCCCTTTAACAGAACAACACTACCGGTTTGTACTGCTGCAAGTCTTGCAGATTCCACAGGATTTTTAGCTAACTCTTCCACCGGTTTATCCATTAGCCGCGATAATTCTCCTATATGTGGAGTCAGTACAATTTCGCACGGCGCCGCAGACAATAAATCCGGACGGCTTTTGAAAGCGTTAATCCCGTCAGCGTCAAGCACCACACGGCCGGTGTATTCCGCTATAAACAGTCTCACCAATTCCGATGTCTCGTGATATGTACCGAGACCGGGGCCAATGGCAACGACATGCGCTTTTTCCGCAGCCTTTCGTACCATACCAAGTGCCCTGAGCGACAAACACCGCTTTTTTCGAACCTCGGCAAGCGGCAGTGTCATTACCTCGGTCAGTTTGATCTCCAGAATATCGTTCAGACTCGACGGACACCCGGTTGTTACCATTCCTGCACCGATACGCATAGCTGCCATTGATGATAATGTGGTTGCACCGGTCAGACCGACTGAACCGGACAACAGAAATATCCTGCCTTCACTTCCTTTATGAGCGTTATAGGCACGTCTGGGGATAAGCTCTGCCGCTTCACTTTTCGAAAGGGCAAATCCGGTACACTCCACCGAATCCATTATCTCAGAGTCAAAACCGATATCGGCGACTGTAATTTCTCCGCATTTACGTCTGCCCGGTCCGAATATATGGCCCACCTTGAAACACCCGAAGGTAACTGTGTAATCAGCCTGAACGGTTGACGCAGAGACTGCCCCGGTTGACGCGTTCACACCCGATGGAATGTCCACTGCAAAAACTATGGCATCCGAATCGTTGACCACTGGGATCACAGAAGCTGCCAAACCACAGATATCACCTTTCAGTCCGGTACCGAACAACGCATCTATAATCACATCGG
Source organism: Candidatus Latescibacterota bacterium (assembly GCA_016927495.1). GTDB lineage: Bacteria > Latescibacterota > Latescibacteria > Latescibacterales > Latescibacteraceae > JAFGMP01. Next base: position 17,614 of record JAFGMP010000172.1, read on the forward strand.
CGGAATCTATTGATTCGTGAACCTGTTGTAAATGATTTTCCCCGGTCATTTCGACTGTCGTGAGTCCCGCGTTTTTGGCATCATGCATACAGGTCAATGCATCACCACGGACATCCTCTTTTGTACCAAACAGATATGCATCAACATTCCAGCCGCTTTTTGCCAGAAGCTCCGCAACTCGGAAACCGTCACCGCCGTTGTTGCCTTTCCCGGCAAGAACAACCGCTTTACCACATATGCTCCCGGTCGTATTCTTTATCAGGTCAAAAACCGCTTTCCCTGCGTTTCGCATGAGTACGAGACCGGGAGTGCCGCGCTCGATGGTGACACGGTCTACATAAGCCATTTTTTCAGCAGTCAGGATTTTCATGATACTTCACCAATTTTTTCTTCGAGTGCTTTGAACAATTTATCGCAATGCCTGGATGATTTTCTGACCTTTTTGGTATCGATAAGCTCAAGAAGTTTTGCCCCATGATAGATTTTATGATATTCGCCTTTTTGAGTATGTTTCGTTGCTGATTTTAGAGAATTTGAAACCTTTGAAGTATCAAGTTCTGAAGATGCATAATCCTCAAAGGGTACAATTTTTAAGCTGAAGTGTTAAAAATGTACAAATA
>JAFGMP010000019.1 GCA_016927495.1 Candidatus Latescibacterota bacterium
AAACGGCAGAGATTGCATCGAAACGTGACAAGGAGGAAACGGACCACTTTATTTTCTTCGATCCCGCCGTGAGTCAGAATACGATCGATACCTATGATTTCGAAGCCGAACTTGTGGTGGATACCATCGAATATTTCTGCCGTGTTGTGAAAGAGGCTACCGACCGGCGCGCTTTCACCGGGGCTTTTTACGGCTATGTGGTTGGTGCTGTAGACAAGGTTTACCTTGCGACTCACAAACTGCTTCAATGCCCTGACATCGATTTTCTGACCTCGCCTTCCGACTACTCATTCCGTGAACCGGGTTCAGGCTACAGCACATATCGGACAGTGGCAGAATCCGTCCGGTTGAATGGAAAGCTCTGGTGGGACGAAAACGATTATTATACCAATTTGACTCCGGCCAGGTTCTGGGTCGAGGGCTGGACCGGACCGCGCACATTCCAGAATACTGAGACACAACAACTGCGTCAACTTTCGAATCAGATTACAAATGCTTCTGCCGGATGGTGGTTCGACATGAGCGGAGGATGGTATGACGCCCCGGAATCGATGGAAATGATTCGGAAAATGAATGATATTGCCGAAAGAAGTATAAAGTTTGACCGGTCATCCGTTGCGGAAATCGCCTTTGTAGTGGATGAAAAGAGCCTTCTCTACATCACAATGAACGATCCGATCAAGGGAGACTTTTACCGTCCCCTTATCATGGATCAGCGAATGTCGGCGGGCAGAATCGGAGTGCCGGTCGACTGGATACTGCTCGATGATCTTGAAAAAGCACCTCATTACAAAATGTACGTTTTTCTCGATGCGTTCCATGTGACCGATAAACAGAAATCGATGATCAAACAACTTCCCGACATGGGCGCCAAAGCGATCGTATGGGTGTATGCACCCGGTTATATCGGAGAAACTCCCGACGTCAAAGGTTGCTACGATCTGACCGGCATCAAACTCAAAAGCCTTAACGACAAATCGCCGCTGCACGTCGAAATTTCTGAAAACGGACAGAAATTACTGCCGGGTGTGACTGCCGGGTCTTCCTATGGTACTGCGATGAAAATCGGGCCCATAATCGTCGGCGATGATCCTTCTGCGGAAGTACTTGGCACATTGTACGGTGTCGAGGAACAGGGATTGATCACCAAAGAGATTAACGGTGTGCAGGTGTATTTCTCTGCGGCACCGACAATATCTCAGCTGGTTCTCCGCGGGATTGCCCGGAAGGCTGGTATCCATATATTTGCATCGGGGGACGATGTGTTTTATATGAACAGGTCATTTCTCGGTATTCATACATCCCGGCCGGGAAAACATACTTTGATGTTCCCAAAACCGACAGATCTTTATGATGTCTACAACGGCAAGGTTATCGCAGCAGGGGAAACAAAGGTCAATCTCGATATACCGATACGTCGGACGCTGCTAATGTTTGTGGGAACAAAACAGGAATGGGAAACTTTGAATAAATAATATGTATTAATGCATTTAATACCAGGATGCATAACTTTTCGGGGAAATTATAAAAAATATTATATAAAATTTTTCACTTACTTTTTTTGCTTGCTGAAAAAAGTAACAAAAAAAGGCACCCTCATGATGGGATTAAAATTCACTCTTCAAAATGCCCAAAGAAATGTAGACTGTGAGCGTTAAGAAACGCAGTTGAACGCGAAACGATATAAACACTTTTGTATAGGTAAATACATTGATTTTTGTAATTCGTTGGCGCTAAATGTTTCGATGAAAATTTTAAAGTATTTAGCCGGTCACTGATAATCTATAGTAAAAAAATATATAGGAGTTATAACTATGATACAGTCGCTGAAAATATGGTTATTCACGTTTATGATCTGTTCTACAGTGTTTGCAAGCTCACATGCCCTCGAACGACCCGGAGTGGAATATAAGATATTTCAGTTTCCCCGTAATATGATACCACGTATCGACGGCAAAACTGATGACTGGGATATAGTGCCTGACAGTTACCGAATCGGAGCGGAGGAACTAAAAGATACGGTCAACAATAACCAGTATGATCCCTCTAATTATGATTCAACAGTTACATTAGGGTGGGTATGCGGAATGAACCGTCTGTATGTCCTCTACGAGGCATATGACAATTACTGGTTTTTTGAGGAACCGGGACTGACCGGCGACATCTTCGAAATCGTGGTCGATGCCGACCTTTCAGGCGGGCCGCTGATTGCAAATTTCAGGGACGATCTCGATGTCAACACATGGCAGGGCTACCTTTTCCACGGTGTCCATGCCCAGAACTATCATATTTTTACTCCCGCCGAGGGGAAAAACTGGACGCTCGCATGGGGGTGCCAGCCCTGGATAGCCGAACTGCCCTGGGCAAATGCGGTATACTCATATGATTTCAAACATGGAGAAAGCGGCAAACTTGTACTGGAATTCTGGATCACACCGTTCGATTATGCAGCCTATGAGGGGCCATCACGCTCTGTGGTTTCCAAACTGGAGGAAAATAAAATTATCGGTTTTTCATGGTCGATTTTAGAGCGTGATGACCCTACCTCAAACCGTAAATGGGGATTCTGGAATCTGTCACACAATACAAGAATGTATGGTGATGCATCCGATCTTGTCGCTTTCAGGCTGATGCCTCCGGAAGATCGTTTTACCCAGGGTATCAACGCCGACTGGTCGTTCACTATTGTCGATCCCAACCGAAGGCTTGTGGCGTTCAAGGATGAATCAAAAGGTAAGATCAGTTCATGGCGCTGGGATTTCGGGGACGGCGCCACATCGACCGAACAGCATCC
>JAFGMP010000173.1 GCA_016927495.1 Candidatus Latescibacterota bacterium
GGGAGAGGAATGCTGCATCTCTCTTATGGAGTAATATCCAAAAGGGTAATCTACGTGGAGGTTACATTGCGGCGATGTATTGAATATATTATAGTAAATGTAATCGCGATCGGGCTGATGCTCATCGCATTTGCAGGAGTTGCATCCGCTGCGGTGGAGGCAACCATTGATTCAACCTGGACATCATGGCCAAGCACGATTTATTATCTTGCATATCTGTCAGGTCCTGATGGTCCATATGATAATGTTGTTGTAAATATTGTTGCTGTTGATGAATATACTTTATATATCAACGGTAAAGAGATCGGCTCCGGTGTTTACACTATTGATCCCGTGACTAACGAAGTCAAGGTTGACGCCTGGGATGTTAGTATCGGTAATAACAGTGATATTATCATTGGGGTAAAAGTAAAAAACAACGGAGTCGGAAACGGTAACGGCCTTATGGTCGATATTAAAGCCAACACCGATTGGATAGGAACAACCACCATGACACGCCGGACACACACACCGGCTGACAACAGAATTCAGTATGGTGTTGCCTGGTATTATAATTCCGGGGATGTTCCGGCTCAATTGGGTGACAAATGGTATGATCAGAAAGCGGCTTATTTTACTACTATTACCAAAAACGGTTTCAAGCAGGTAATGAACGGAGTGATGGGAGACCTTAATTATGATCCCGACAATCATATCGAGATTATAACGGGTTATCCCGGCGATATCGATATAGGAACTGCCGAAGGCGGTGGTATACGTCTGAGACGGGTTGAGGGCGAAAACCTTGCGTTAGGTAAACCTTCGGAGGAAGAAAAACTTACCGATGGCGATCTTTTGAATGGTTATGCTTTTAACCAGGATCCTGTGAATATTACCAAATATATTGATCTTGAAGCAATTCGCCGTGTAAATAAAATGATTCTTTTCACCGGAGGCGCTAACCCGGATACATGGGACAGAGATTCGGTGCGCGGATATTCCTGTGAAATATCCCTCGACCAGTTCAGATATGAAGAGGTCGGTGTTCTTCATGAGATAGGCATAAGCAACAAAGATGAAGGCGGGTATGATTGGTATGCGATCAATTTCCCTGAAGAATGGGCTCGTTACCTTCGTTTTAAGATTACCGAACCGAGAATATTTTATCCGAATATCGGAGAGGTGATGATTTATGGTGTTGGTTATGTTTATAATGGTGTATACGAATCCGATTGGAATAATTTAGCCTCGAATAATCTGAAGAATTTTAACACGGTCACATGGAGTGGAGATACTCCTAAGGGTACAAGAATTGTCGTTCAGACAAAGACAAGGTACAAATTGGGTGATGGCACATTGGTCGAAAGCGACTGGAGCGCTGACCATGCAGATACTACATTTGCTTTCGATTCTCCCGAACCTGCGGCTGATTTTAAATATCGTGTGAAGCTCTTTACACAGGATATCGATGTGACTCCAACTTTCCAGGAGATCAGACTCAGCTATTCCGATACCGATCAGCCTGTTACTCAGTCAACAGGGTATATTTCGGTTGTCGGCTCTTCTGTCAATCAGGTTCCAATGGGTGATGTATCCGATTTTGAATACACAATCGATTATACAATCAACCAGAACGCTTCTTCGGCAAGCCGTAATATTAAAACAATCGGTATATCTGTTCCTGGTGAATCAATCGTCACTAAGGTTTCCGGTTCTTCTTCGGATTCTCTTGCATTCTCTTTTGATTCGACTACAGAATTGCTTACGGTAGATCTGGCTGAACCGGTTACAAGTGGTAATGAGTTAAAGATTTATTTCCAGACCAAACTTTTGACGAATCTGCATGATTTTGAGGCGTATCTGTATAATGATCAGAATCCGACGAATGACGGTGCGGGTGGTATCAAGGTTTGGGAGAAATCTGACAAGTCATGGACGGTTACTACTTCAACAATACTCGATCAAATTTTAAGCAATGTTGATGCGGTGCCGAAGGTATTTACACCAAATAATGACAACACAAATGATTTCACTGTTTTCGAATTTACGCTTGCCAAAGTTGTGACTGATGTCGATATAAAGGTATTTGATACCAAAGGCAGGCTTGTTTTTGTGAAAAAATGTGGTGTATTGACCGCAAAGGATCACTTCTTTGTCAATAAAGCCGGTAATGCAGATGATGCGCGGGCTTTACCCGGTTACTGGGATGGCAAAGATGAAGACGGTGATCTTGTTCCACCTGGCGTTTACATCTATCAGGTCGTTGCCGATACTGATTCCGGCGATAAGATAGAAGGTGGAACAGTTGTTGTAGCTTATTAAAATAAAAGAGGAGAATTGAGTATTTGTGATTGTAACTGTACAACGGACGGGTAAATAAGATATGGCGAGAAAAATCTTACATGTTGTTGGAAAACAGGGTCTCAAGCGGAAGCTGAGAAGCATTTTAGCTGTAACCGCAGTAGGTGTATTCCTTTCCACTTCGCTGGCTTATGGTGCATTTTTCGATACGGCCGGCCAGAGTGCAAGACCCATGGGGATGGGGGAGGTATTTTTAGCATCTCGTGGAGGTGCTGCCGGTTTTTGGTATAACCCTGCCGGTTTGGCTTCTATTGAGAACAGACAGGTTGGTATAGCATACGGGATATTAAATCCTTCTATTGCCTCCGACCTCATGAGTTACAATTTAAATGTTGTGTTTCCAATGGGTGGTATCAGCGGCCTCGGGCTGGGTATTTCAGGATTAAGTGCTGATGGCGCATCGGAAATGGTGATAAATGGAGCTTACGGTAGGTCATTTGGAGAAAGTTTTGCACTCGGCGCCAATGTAAGGATGTTAAGATGGGCATCCGATGGGCAATTTGATCCGTATCACGGCACAGACGATGATGATTTGTCAAAAGTTTCTTTTTCGCTTGATGTCAGTGCGAGTTATTCCATTGGAGAGCTTTTCGGGCTCGGACAGTTCGCAACCGGTGTGTACGTCAAAGATGCTATTATGCCGAATATATCCGAATCAGGTGATGATGGTGGAAAACTTCCCATCGAAGCCGGGATTGGTATAATGATGGAAAGAGAAGGGCTGGCAGTAGAAGGTGATGTAGCCACTGTTAACGGAAATACTATTTTCCGTGTAGGTGGTGAATCGGCCATAACCGGGTCGGATCTTAAGGTAAGAGCAGGATTTATATATGGAAGCGACTGGGAAGATGACGCCGAAATAGCTGATATCGATCTCGGGCTCGGTTATGTATTCCGTACTATCATTTTTGATTATGCCTATAATATACCGATGGCATTTAAGGAAACTGGAGGCAGGCATTTTATATCATTCGGAGTTTCTTTCTAATAAAGGTCAGCAACAGGATAGACGGTACCTATGAAAATACGATACGATATTAAAAAAATGGTTATCCGCGCTGCTGTTCTCGGTTTATCGATGATTTTGCTGGTCGGTTCATCGTACGGAGAGGGTTTTATTTCCAGAGAGTACAGGCCGCGGTGGTATCAACCATATGAAAATTTCGGAAATTATGATTTAAGGCGATATCCGGAATATTATCAGGAGGCAAGTACAGGCAGGCAGTATTTATCGCCTGTGACCTATGACCAGTTCGGTAACTTCCTCCTTCCTGGTGGTGACATTTATTTTATGAAATGGGATCGTTCCAGGGTAGGAGCAACTGCAACGACGGATGCATCTACAACGAGTTATTATAATCAGGTTTTCAATAATCTGATGATTTCTTCTGACGAATTTTCGAATTGGCAGACGAAATTTTTAATCGGTTCTTCATTAAGAGCTTATTTTACACCCTCGACTTTGAAGAAAACTGTTTTTAGTGGTATTCGCTGGGATGCATCGTCGCGAAAAAATAATGTCACATTAATTGCTTCGCCAGGTGCAAGATCTATGTATGGACTCCACTGGCAGAGCATACTTGGTGATATTCTGAAAATCGGTGGGACCTTTGTTTCTCAACAACGCGGTACATTATCCAATTCACATCAGGATATCGATACCAATATTAGGACTGGCCCGCGATACGTATATCTCGTTGTAACAGACGATTCACCTGAAGACACCGAAAACGGACCCCGTGTATTTGACGTAAAAGTTAAAGCTAACGGTGAGTATATTAACGTGAATTCAAGGGTATTCAAGATTACTGATCTTGCGTCCAGAAAACGATATTATAACGGTGATTTTCAGAAGCAGTATATATTCACACGTTCTTCCACAACACCATTTATTCCGCAAAATGTCGAAAGTTTGGCGTATAATCAGGGTTCGTGGTTTTTAAGTATGATGTCCAGCAATACGCTGAATGATCTGTTTTCGAAGACGGATGCAATTAATTATTTCGGGTACGTGAATTTGCCAGACCCGAGCGATCCTGTCGAAGACGGAAACAGCAGGTTATTTGCAGCCGATAAATCAAGAGGATATGTTGAAGCTAACGGGACAGATGCAATTATTTATGAGTTTCTTATCCCATATGCAACAAGAGATCTTGTTTTTGACGTAACGGCAGCAAATGACTACTGTATCGATATTGTTGCGGCCATGTACAGGATTACGCAGACGGGTGAGGCTGATTGGAATGACAGGCCATTCACTCCTGCCTGGAATGGGAAATGGAGTATTCAATACGATGCCAAACATGTTACCAAAGCTCAGGGTAATGTTAAAGATCTTTCAAATATGCAGACTGTTTCGGCTCGTTATGATCGACTTTCCGGTGTGAACGTGTATGGCCTGAATATGGAATTAAACTGGCGCGGCCTTTTTGTCCGGGCTGAGTTTAACGAATATAACGAGCACAGGTCATATCCTCTTCCTGAAACCTGGGCCGGATCGAAAAACTTCACGGAAACCGAACAGGCATGGTTTGTGAATGTCGAAAAAAGCTTCTCGGAAGGTAAATGGAGCGTAGGCGGGGAGGTTTTCAATTATCCACGGGGATATATGGACCAATCCGGTGCTTCACGGGGATATTTTGATGGGGCCAACTGGTCGCTTGTAGACGATAATGATGATGACGATCAGACGGCCGGTTCGACCACATATGAGTATCCCGGTCTCGATGCAGACTTTGACAGACAGCGGGATTTTATTTGGAGCGGTTCGGCTTACCCATGGATCAACTATTATTTTGATGGCGTTGCATGGGGAGATGATTATAATCACAACGGCCTTATCGACGAACGCGAAAATGATGATCAGGATGATTTACCGTACGAACGTGATTCAAAAGGTGGGCACTATTTTCTTAAATTAACACCTCGTGAATCATCGATTTTCACCTTTGGTCATTATGATATTGAGCAGGAGTTTTTTGAAGGCCGTAATTTAACATCATATTTCAAGATGGAACATGTACAGCGTGTTACCTCATGGGCGGAAATCGGAGTATTCCACCGTACGCAACGGGTGCAGGATGATTATAAGTCAAATCAGTATTACCGTCAGTATTTTGGTAATACCGGATATTTCAATAATCTGGCTTATAAGGATGCATGGGCGAATACGTCATTTCTGCATACCAGATTGAACCTGGTTCCTGAATGGGGAGATCTGAATATCATCAACGATTTGAAATATGATGTCGTTAACAGGCTTGGTGATGTTGATTTTTATGGCACTGAAGACCAGAAAAGAAGGAAGGCGCCAAAAGATATCATCACAACTTCTTCTGTTCATAAAGCTGATTATACATTGCGTGTCGCCGATTATCGTTTAATTCCCGAAGTACGTCTTGGTGACAGACGAATTATTAAAGAACGGCGAATTAAAGAACTAAAAATCCAGCCTATGATCAAGTTTTCAAATGCATATTTTACAAGAGATCTATATTATCATTATTTAAACGGTCACAGTTACACACTCTTCCCATTGTTGAGAGTTGATTACAGGGTTGCTCCTAATACGATATTACGTTTAGGCATCAGGGGTATCCCGGGTTTCCCGGAAATGAGGCGTGATTCAGCCAGAAGGCTGCTCGATAAAGATGTCAGAAATTATCTTGTAGCTTTTGAAAACAGGAGTCTATATCAGGGATTTAACCTTCTTGTAACAATGGGTATAAGCAATACGAAAGAAGAGTGGGTAGAGAGTTTCGGCAGGAAACAACCTGGAGTAACAGAATATTTCATCTCAATAAGATCTGAGGCTTCGAAGTAATGTTCAATCGTAATCGGGATAAGAGTATGGATATAAGAAAAAAAGAAATCCGATGGATTTTCCTGTTCTCGAGTGTGCTACTGTTGGCCACATTTAGCGAAGCTTTCGGTCAGCTTTTGTTTAAGCCTGAGATGGACAGGGAATTTTACGGTCGAGAGGGATATCACAGATATGGCCGATCGATCGTAAACAGATCAGCAAATCCGAAATATGACAGTTTCGGAAATTACCTTCTCGACGGTGTTAGAATTTTCGAGTGGAATGAAGAAAAAATCAATTCACAACATGTCGAGAAAAACGAACGATTCAGTAAATTGTATAAAACAAACCCTATTGACGAGGGTGAGTATTTCAGGCAGTATTTGAACAACCTTGTTGTTGTTCATGAAACGACAAAAACATTTTCAACAAGGTTTATTATCGGTAATGAAGTTCGCGCTAAATTTTCACCTTTGGTTTTGGATATGGCAGCATTGAATGGTGTCAGATGGGACATGAATTTTTACAATAACAATCTCACATTTGTCAGTTCAAGAGCTGATTTACCGCTATGGTTTTCGAGAGACTTTGTAAATGACGAAGACCGCTTTCGTCAAATGCCGGTGTATTTGACAGGCGGGCATTATGAGCGGGCATTTGGGATTTTCAACGTCGCTGCCAATTATGTTAACCAATACAAAACCGACAGTACTCAGGCACGTCATTTTTCGAACAAGCAGATAATCTCCGATGTTCGTGATTCGGTGACCGGACAGATTTCATTTAATCCCGAACCCGTTCTGATGCTCGTTGTAAAACTCGAAGACGGCAGCAGGCATGATGGTAAGGGCCCGAGATTACTTAATCTTGTTCCCATCATCGAAGGCGTTGAGAAACCTGAGTTGCTTATGGGTATAACACGGGGCAACTGGCGGACGGATTTCACCGATGTAAGGCGTCTGTTCAGTAATCCTGCCGTTGACTTTTATGAAAATGTCTATATGCTTGATCCAAAACGTGTACCTCAGTTTGTACTGTTTGATCAGCATAATATGAAGGATCTCCCTGAAGACGTTGTTATGCGAAGAACGAATAGAACAGATCCAATATTGTCGTTCACGGAATATGCACGACAGGGCACGCTTAACAACCAGGATTATTTTGAAGTTAATGGTGAGGATTATCTGCAGTTCTGGTTTGAAATTCCGCCTAATACTATAGTTGATGAAGAAGGAAATGAAACTGTAGTTAATGTCCAGGATGTTCAGTTTAAGGCATTGGTCGGTAATGATTACAAATTCAGTATATCCGAAATATATCAGGATAATAATCAGCCAAAACTCGGAAAGAAAGGTGCTACCTATTTCTATCCGGCTTTGGAGTCACCTGGCAATGTTCAGGATATGTCGAATCTGGATGTAGTGTATTTCCGATATGGCCAGCAAACTGCCGATATGATTATGGGTTTGCGAGTTGATGCCCATGTCAAAGGTTTTGATCTTGTAGCTGAGTTCAACAAAAACCTCAACTGGCGTCAGTATCCAAGCACAGATGCCACCAAATACCGTCAGGATGCAGAAGCTTATTTTGTTAATGTTCAAAAACAATTTGGCAAATTTACGATAGGGACGGAATATTTCAAAATCGAACCGGGTTATACGACAACATTCCAAAATATGGATAGGGCATATTATTTTATGAATACCCTTCCTTACTCGTCATGGACTAATGAGTTCAATGCAGATGTTGGACTTCGTGGTGGCAGTGATTCGCCGAATATATCGTCTAGTTCGGGTGAGTACATGAATAATACAATGGTCATGGAGACAGTTGATGACAATGATGACAAAGACCGTTTCCCTGACTTTCATATGTTTTCGGAAGTCAGAGATCGTGATGGTATTTATCCCGGACTCGACAAAAACGGTAATACACGTCCGGATACAAATGAAAATGGTAATTTAATTCCAGATTATATGGAACCTTTCTTCCTTTATAACGTCGACCCTGATGAGTGGGAATATGGAGATGATTTCAATCAGAATGGCGTGATTGATTCACGGGAAGATGATGATAAGCCTGACTATCCTTATGATAAAGATACTAAGGGGTATCATGTATTCAGTTCATATGGCGGTGATCTTGGATTGAAGTATACGCTCGGATATATCGATTATGAACAAATTGCCGGTGGCGGTAAAACGGATGTACGTTACGGCAAGATTGATTACCGAAAATTTATACCGTTTTTTGCAACAATAAATTTATCTACGCAGTTGAAAAAAGCGGAAGATACAATTCAGGATAATGTCTTCAGGCATGCTACTCAGTTAGCGCCAGCAACATTAAGAGACTCACTTACATATGAATATAATAATTTTTATTCTCGTGAAGGATTAATAAGTGAGAAATACTATGATCAATTGTATTATAAAGACAGTTATGTGAGTACATCATATTTTGAAACAAATCTTTTCAGGGTACCCAATTTAAATATCGGACTCAAGTTTAAATATGATCTGAACCATCAGAATGAGACATTGGATCAGGATAAAAACGATATCGTTGACAGAACTCAGGTGGTAAAAGCAGATTATAAATTTTATGCGAATTTCAGAGTTCCGTTTATTAATTGGAGAATCAATAATTTAGTATTACAGCCTCAGGTTAAATTCCTTTCACGAAAGTTAACAAGTACCAGTATATATGATAGGACGCTACATGAGGAGTATTTCTATCCGATATTCAGGTTGGAATACCCGCTTACAATGAACACAACATTAAAAGCCGGTGCTCAGGGATTCCCGTTCTTGAACAGTACGGTCAGGAATCTTGTTAACAGCGAGCTTGATTATGATACGCGTGATTATCTTGTCATGTTTACAAACAGATCACTGTATAATGGTTATGATTTTAGTTTGAATTTCGGTTATCAGATAAACTGGCAGGAAATGAAAGGTATTATGCGTGCGCCATATAGTACAACCGATAAGATTTTCTTTATAAGGCTTGTTGTTGGTATGGAGCCTATCTCATAACCGGTTTTTAATATAATTAATTGTTTACATGAAAGGTTGTGATGGTAGAATGAATATTGGATATGCATTTTTAGTAGTCATGGTTGGTATGGCCTATTTTGTTACCGGTATACCGACACCTGATGAAATGGGAGCGGATTTTGACGCTGCTCAGAAATTCTATACATCAGGCGCATATGACCAGGCCCTTGAAAAATATGCGGATATTAATGCTGTTGAAAGCCGTTTTCTTAATGAGGACAAGGTCATTGAAGAATTCGGCACAATGTTGATCCCGATTAAGGATGCGACATTATACCAATCAGGTAACTGCTATTACAAAATGATTGAACTTGAGAATGAAAAAGCCAATACCGCAAAAGATGATGCTGAAAAAGAAAAATCGAAAAGACTGGCTATCGATTACGCAGATAAAGGAACTGATTTTTTTGACCAAACTCAGGAAAGAACCAAGAATGCGGAATTGCAATCTCTTGCTCAGAACAGAATCATTTCGACATGGTACCTTATACCTGATTATGATCGAGTAATTCAGGAAGGTAGAGAACTCATTGAAAAATATCCTGAAAGTCCCGATGTGCTGGATGCCATGTATAACATCGGCTGGGCATATTATGATACGAAGCGATATGATGAGAGTATCTCTATGTTCGAGGAATTGATCGCCAGATTTCCAACAGGTACAAAACCTGACAGGGCGATGTATCAGATCGGCGAATCTTTCTTTGATCAAGGTAAATATGCTGAAGCTGTTCCATTTTATCAACGTCTTGTTGAAAAACAGCGAATTAATGAATTAACTGACCTTGAGATTACGAGAATTCAGAGAGAAAAGCTTGCCGGCTTAACAGATGAAACAGCGCTCGATCTTGCTGCAAAAGCTCAGTTGAAAGTTGGAGCCTGTTATGCAAATATCGGAGACTTTGCCGGAGCAGAAACAGCTTACAAACGTGTTGCTGAACTTTTCAAGTTCAATAAAAATCTTATATCTGAAGCATATCAGAGACTTGCTGATATGCACATGGACAGAGGTGATTTCGAATCCTCGATTCGTGCATATCGTGATGCGATAGACGAAGTCCCTGATAAAATATTCTCTGCAAAAATGCAGTGGTTGATTTGCCAACGATATTTTGAACATGGTTACTTTGAAGAGGCTGTTTCCGAGTATACAAATTATATAACTTCTTACAGTGATGTTGCATTCCGTGCAGGTTATGATATTGACGAAGCATTTTATAATCTGGCGCGTTCCCATTATGAGCTTGGATCAGAATTGATCAAGTCAGGTGAAAATGAAACCGGACTCAATAATATAGAACAGGCCATATCGATGCATGAGCGCGTTTTAAAAGATTATCCTGATACACCTTTAAAGATGAGAGTTTATTTTCATCTTGCATTGGCGTATCAGAAGAATAATACGCCTGAATATCTTATGAAGGCAATTGATAATTATAACCTGCTTCTTACAGAGTATCCTGAAACGCCTTACAGAATAGCATGCTATTTCCAGACAGCGCGGGCATATCAGGAAATGGAAAAATATGATGATGCAATTGCTCAGTATCAAAAAATTATTGACGAGTTTCCTAATGATTCTCAGTTAATCAATGCATGGTTTGAAATGGCGCTCGCATATAGAAAATCCAACAGGGAAGAGGCGGCTGTTGAGCCTTTGTTGAAAGTTGACCGCAGCAATAAACAGCTTTTTACAAGCGCACGTCTTTTAGCTGCACAGACATTGCGTAAAACCCTTAAATGGCAAGAAACTGTGACTGTGATTAATTATGCAGTTGAAGACACTAGTGCGATTGACAGTCCGTATAGATTATCTCAGCTTTATATTATGCGAGGCACTGCACAGAAAAATCTGAATAATTTCGAAGAATCCATTGCTGATTATACTGCGGCTTATAATCTCAACCAACCAGAGACTCAGGAAATGGCATCTGTATATCGTGCAGGTGTTTACATAGAGCAGGAACAGTTTGCACGAGCTGAACGTGACCTGAAGGAATTGATGAACAGTGACAATGAACAGGTTCGTCGTGATGCTCAGATACGTCTTGCGATAATCAGTGTGCGACAGGATAAAAGCGCTCAGGCAATTGCGACCTATTTGGGACTGTATAACTCGACTGAAGATCCGATTGAAAAATTAGGTTTTTTACGAAATCTTATACAATTAAATGCTCAGGCTGAAGATTGGGACGGTATAGAAAAATATTGTAATATGATGCTTGAGTCTGAAGTGGCAGAGGGTCAAAAGCCTGAAGGCGCAAATTTCTTTTATAAAGAAGAGGCTTATTATTACCTTGCAACTGCTGCGGAATCGAGAGAGGATTATCCCAAAGCAGTGGAATATTTACTCGCAGGTTATAATAAATTCCCCAACTCATTTTTCTCGAGTGATATGCTCCTTAAAGTTGGTGTTATGTATCTTACGAGACTTCGCTCCCAAGAAGATGCTCTTGATTTGGCCGCCGAGTATTTCGAGAAATATATAAAAGCTTTTCCTGATACTCCAAATACTGAAATGGCACATTATTATCTTGGATTCTGCTATTATAACGGACGAAGGTTTATTGATTCGGATAATACTTTCAGATCATTTACGCAAAAGTACCCGAATTCAGATTTCACACCTGAAGCATATTTCTATTATTCGGATAGCAGTTACAATTTAGGGAATTTAGAGGATTGTATTCGGGGATTTGACGTCGTAATCAATAAATATCCGAAACATGAGCGTGCTGTCGAAGCTCTTTATACAAAAGCTTGGGCATTATTGGATCTTGAAAGAGAAGAAGAGGCGATAGCGACCCTGCAGATGCTTATCGATAAATATCCTGACAGTCAATTCGCTCCGAGTTCGTTGTTCAGTATTGCTGATTATTATTATAATGAGCAAAATTATACAGCGGCTATGGAAAATTATCAGCTTGTAATGGAGCGTTATCCCGATAGTGAAGTTGCAGAAAAAGTTCCTGAAACAATTACCGACCTCAAAGAAACAATCGCTTACCTTGAGTATGAAAAGGGGTGGAGTTTGTTTACCCAGGCACAGGAAACAAAAGATTTGAACATTTATCGTCAGGCTGCTGAAATATTCAACACAGTTGTCACAGAATATCCTTATACTGAGAGTGAAATCGGTGCTTATGCCAACATGGGGATATGCTATGAAGCTCTTGGAGAATGGCAGAAAGCAGCAGATGCATATGACCAAATAATGAGAAGATATGAAGAAGGCGCTCAAGTAGGCCAGGAATCATATACATTTGCAAGAATGCATAAAGATTATATTGTTGCTAACAGATTTTAACTTGAAATTAAGAGGGAGGCAATGTTGAATATGCTTAAGGCTGTAACAATTGCGGGGCTCTCATTACTCCTAATTATCAGTTCTTTGGGAGTATCGTTTGCACAGGATGAAGAGAGCTTTGTAAGAGAATCTGTCATTTCTAAACGAGATGCAGTTGTTCTTTCAGCGTTATTTCCAGGTCTTGGACAGATGACTTCGGGTCAGAAAGTAAGAGGTGTGTCTCTATTTCTTGCTGAAGCGGCATCACTTGTGTTGTTTGTCAATGCGCATGAAAATTATAGTACAAAGAAAACAACATATGATAGTGATTTAGAAGACTTTAACAAAATTGCAACTACTGACAGAGGCAGTTATACGACAGCCTTACAGTCATACGATGATTTAAAAGATCAACAAAAAAAGCTTGATGATCTTCATAATACCAGAAATATCGCTTTGATAGTTGCCGCGGGTGTCTATGCTTATAATTTGGTCGATGTTATATTCTTTACACCGTCGTCAAGTGAGAGCCGAAGAGCTCAAAACGGTTCAAACAGGATTGAAGTAAATTCTGTACTTGTTGACAGGGCACCTGGAATAATGCTGACAAAAAGATTTTAGGGGAAGGAGATTATTCCTGTGAAAAAGATATCAATATTCATGGCTCCAATCATTATACTGGCGATAATTTATGGTTGTAGTAAAGATCACGACGCACCAACATTCGCCCAATATCAAAATACATCAGAACCAACAAATGTTATAGCGACTTATAATAAAAGTAGCGATGAAATTATGGTTAGCTGGGAAATGGTAAATAATGAAGATGTTGTGGATTACCTTGTTGCCTGGTCTGATTCCAATGTATTTGATGAAGGTAATAAAGGTGAAGAGTATGTTAAAAAACCTGGTGATGCGGTTTTAAATACGAATATAAGTTTTAAAGTCGAGAACGTTTTAAAAAGTATGGAATACTTTAGAAGCGAATACTACCAGGAAGGAAATGCTGCATACATCGATTCTTTCATTGTTTATTTCACGGTATCGGCTGTATACAATTCAGATGAATTTAATAATTTTATCGGTCCGAGAGCAATGGTTGATGAAACAGGTGAATACGCGGATAGCGCTTTAGTGTTGAAATAAAAAATTAAACAATAAAGGTACTGAAAGGAGAAAATGAGAAATGGTTGAGACGTTTAAAGCTGGTGGGCCATTGATGTATGCATTGCTTGTTGCCGCATTAGTAGGTATTGCTGTAATCTTTGAAAGATTTGTTGTTCTGCATCGAATGCCCTCATCCCAAAAAGCAGAAAACCAGTTAATTGAGGTTGAAAAAGCAATAAACGAGGGCGGTCTTGAAGGATGCGCCCAAAAAGTATCAAAAGGTAAAGGTGTGCTCAACTATATATTTGCACGTTTACTGAAGAGATATGATACTTTAGTGCTTGAGAAAAGGGAACTTGCTCAACGTAGAAAAGAGGTATCGGGTCTTGATCTTAATGCATCCGGTGATGCCGTTACAAAATTTTTGATTGCCCAGACCGAATTGTCAGAATTTCGGGATGAGTTGCTCATGACGATTGATGATTCATCAAGAAGTTATGTTACCAGGTTTTTGCCGGTTTTGAATACTGTTGGTAATATTGCACCTCTTCTTGGTCTTCTTGGAACCATTACCGGTATGATCAAAGCATTTGAATCAATTGCTGAGGCTGGAACCGGTGATCCAAAAGTTGTTGCAGGTGGTATTTCGGAAGCACTTATCACTACTGCAACCGGGCTCATTATCGCTATTCCAGCTATTATATTTTATCGTTATCTTGGTTCAAAAGCCGATAGTTCTCGTACAAGTATTGAAGTGTATGCAATATCTTTTTCCAATACACTTCTTGCAATTCTGGAAAAGCAGTAATTTCATTCTGTATGGAGTGTGATGTGTTATGAAAAGAAGAAAAGTTCGCAGACAACTGTTTAGTGAAGGCGAAATCGATTTAACTCCATTGATAGACTGTATATTTCTACTGCTGATTTTCTTTATGGTAACCACAGTATTTATTCAGGTTAAAGGCTTGGTAGTAGACTTGCCCGGTGAATCTGATCAGCAAGAAGAACAACAGCAGAAAAAGGATGTAAATATCCATATTTCTGCAGATGGTGAATTCACTGTCGGTGGTTCAAAAGTTGCTGCCCCTGCACTTGCTGGAGCGATAAAAGGTGCAATGGAAGAATTTAATAATAAAAATATTATTATTCAGGGTGATGTCGAATCAAAGCACAAAGATATAGTCTATGTAATGGACATGGCTTATAGTGTTGGCGCTGAGGGAATGGCCTTTGCAATTGAACAGGAAGCCGGTGGAGTTGAATAACGTATTAGAAAGAACATGGTGAGAATATGGCTTATGTAAGAAAGAAAGGGTCAGTTCTTGAATCTGATAAATTCGATATGACGCCATTGATAGATGCTGTTTTTCTCTTGCTGATATTTTTTATGGTGACAACCGTATTCAAGAATCCGGCTCAGTTAAAAATGACGTTACCTGACGCTACACATCCGTCAACGTTAGAAAAAAAACAGATTGTTGTTGAAGTTGATGCTGACGCTAACATTGCAATTAACGGAAATGAAGTATCGTTTGAATCTTTTGAAGCATATTTAGCCCAGGAGAAGTATTCTTCGGGTAATAATACAATATTGATCCGTGCTGATGTTGATACAAAACATGGTGATATTCTTAAACTGATGAAAATGGCAAGATCTCAACAGATTGAAACGATGGCAATGGCAGTTAAGGATTTGAGTGAAGAAGAATAGAAATCTAATTTGGTAATTCTTGAGGCAGGTGAAAGAAATGGTGCAACAGTTTAAGTCATCGAGGTTCAGCGGGCCATCTGATGCCATCGACATGGAAAAGCTTGAGAAA
>JAFGMP010000020.1 GCA_016927495.1 Candidatus Latescibacterota bacterium
AAATATATTACATATGGTGCACGGTATAATGTATGGCTTATTCCTGTTGAAGGTGGCATCCCGGTCAATCTCACGGAAAATCTAACATATATGTGCCGGTATCCCCATTTTTCTCCTGATGGCACCGAAGTTACCTATACCCGATGGCCATTCGACCAGAATACCACACCATCAACACTCCCGTCAAGTTTCAGTATAGAAGCTGTAAATATTACAACCGGTGAAATCCGTGTCTTGATCGAGGATGCTAATTGGGCAAACTTCAGTTCAGATGGCGGATATGTCGTTTACCTGAAAAAAATTGACCACCAAAAATACGGAGTTTACGATTTCCAAACCGGCGAAGAGTCTGTGTATGACCTTGAAGAATCTCCGACACCACTGTATGATTGGCCTGCAAAGGCATCTATCTGTCCGGATAACAACCACTTTATAATTACAGCGCTTGCAGACAAGGATTTTAGGATACACGTTTTTGTCCCCAATATTTATGCCGATGGTGAAGTTGATGAAATTGAGTGGGATAATAATCAAAACAAATTCTACCGTGTATCAATGGAGACAGGTGAAACAGAATTACTCGATATAGGAGGATATGCTTTCTATAATCCTGAATATTCACCGGATGGAACCAAACTACTCTTCACCCGGTATGATTATAATCATTATGATTTCTTACCCTCATATGAGGTGTTTCAAAATTTTTCCATACCTCGGGGACTCTATATTAAAGATCCGGATACCGGTGAATTTGTCCAGATCACCATTGATAACTTCTATGATGTTGACGGACCTCAGGAAGTTTACGAAATCATCGCCGGCAGATATGTTCCCCTTTCCAGTCAGGACAGTAAAATCTCAAAGAAAACCGGAGTATGGAAGATTACTCGTGAAGTCGCCATATATAACCTTTTGACCGGAGATATAACCAAGGTTGGTGATCCAGACAATTATGATTCGGACTATGGTTGCTGGTCTCCGGATGGAACAAAAGTATGTTATGTACGTACAGAAGACGATATTTCATACTTGCATATATTTGATGTTCCTCAAGGAATAAATAAAGTGGTTATAGCAGAAGGAACTACCGGACCGACCGCAGTGTCCGAATCCGAACCTGAAAGTATCACTATTATAGGGAATTACCCCAATCCCTTTAATCAAAACACCACATTACATTTCTCCCTGCAGCAAAGCGGTTTTGTCGAACTCGTCGTTTACAATATGATGGGGCAACAGATCCGTGAGCTTATCTCTGTTACCATGAATTTCGGTAATCATACGGTTTCCTGGGACGGGCGTGACAATTTCGGTAATGATGTATCATCCGGGATATACATTTCCAGACTGTCGACCGAAAATGCCATTATAACCGGTAGAATGACACTGATAAAATAATATGAAATATATCTCCCTTCTTCAAATGGCTGAATATTCATTAACATGGAGGGTCTGCGTATGTATTAATTCAGTCGTGCAAACCGGAAATTAGAAGGCTCCGAATGTGTAGTTCAGAATACTACTCTCCCATCATTCGGGTAAATAAGTCATGAAACGCTACACACATGGAGAAAAATATGAAATTCCTTAATTCCGTTTTACTTGGTTTGGTACTCATTATTATGACTTTTAGCAGTATATCCGCACAGATAGCCACGAGCAACGGTACACCTTATATAATCGGGACCGACTGGTCACCGGACGGAAAATTTATTACCTATGGCGCTCAGAATAATGTTTGGCTTGTTCCGGCCGAAGGCGGTACCCCGGTCAATTTGACAGAAAATTTGGATTATATGTGCCGTTATCCCCTTTTTACTCCTGATGGAACTGAAGTCACATATACCCGTTGGCCGTTTAACCAGAATACCAAACCAACGACACTGCCGTCAAATTTCAGTATTGAGGCCATAAATATCGCTACGGGTGAAATTCGTGTGTTAATCGAGAATGCTAATTGGGCAAGTTTCAATTCTGACGGTGCATATGCTGTTTACTCGAAAAAAATTGACCATCAAAAATACGGAGTATATAATTTTCAAACCGGGGAAGAAACGGTGTATAACCTTGAAGAATCTCCGTCACTTCTGTATGATTGGACTGCAGAAGCAGAAATCTGTCCGGATAATAACCATTTCATTATTACGGCGTGTGCTGACAAAGATTTTATTATACACGTATCTGTTCCCAATATTTATGCTGATGGAGAAATTGATGAAGTTGAGTGGGATAATAATCAAAACAAATTCTACCGTGTATCAATGGAATCTGGCGAAACCGAATTATTTGATATAGGAGGATATTCTTATTATTTCCCTGAATTTTCCCCGGATGGTACCAAATTGCTCTGCACGCGGTATGATTATAATCACTATGACTTCTTCCCATCTTATGAAGTGTTCAATGATTATGAAATACCGGAGTTCGTATTTATTAAAGATCCTGAAACGGGAGAATATATTCATATAACCAAAGAAAACTTCTATGATGTCGCAGAACCACAGGAAACCTACGAATTACAAGACGACGGTAATTATTATTCCCTGGCCAGTTTAGGTAAAAAAATCTCAAAAAAAACCGGGGTATGGTCAGTAACACGCGAAGTTGTCATATACGATCTTTTGACCGGACAAACGCAAAAAGTCGGTGATCCTGACTATTTTGATACGTTATATGGAAGCTGGTCTCCTGATGGCACGAAAGTATGCTATGTACGTCATGAAAAAAATATTTCGTACCTGCATGTGTTTGATGTACTACAGGGGACTTATAAAGCTGTCCTTTCAGAAGGGGAATCATCCGAACCTCCGACGGCTGTAACAGAAGAAAAGCCTGTAGAATTCGCTTTAATGGGAAATTATCCCAATCCTTTCAATCCTTCAACAACCATCGAGTTTTCACTGCAACAGACAGGATATATTCAAATTTCGATCTACAACACAATGGGTCAGAAGATACGGGATATTGTTACGGACTATATGAATCCGGGTGTACATTCGGAAGTTTGGAACGGCCGTGACGACTACGGCAACGTTGTTT
This sequence comes from Candidatus Latescibacterota bacterium, assembly GCA_016927495.1. GTDB lineage: Bacteria > Latescibacterota > Latescibacteria > Latescibacterales > Latescibacteraceae > JAFGMP01. The sequence goes on from JAFGMP010000020.1 coordinate 3,040, forward strand.
CGTCAGGGGTGTATTTATGCCGCTTGAAGATGGGAGAACAAGTGGCGACGAAACGAATGATGCTGCTCAAGTAATCCGGCCGTTTTATTAATTTTCCCCTCCAAAAGGCATCCTTAATCCGGATGCCTTTTTGTTTCTTTTCTCAAAAATTTTAAAATTTTTATAAAAAAAGCTTGACAAAAATAATTTATGGCAATACATTTACCATTGTAAGTTTATGGCCATAAGCCTAAATACATAAACTTATGGAGCTAAACATTATTGTTTAATGTAAGAAAAATGAGGATGTTATGACAGAATTTGAAATTGGTTCTGGGCAGATGAAAGTGCTTCGAATACTCTGGAGAAAGAAACGCGCCACAGCACAGGATATCATCGACGAGCTTAACGAATATGAAATTGTTCGGCGCAGCACCGTGCAGACGTTTCTCAGAGTACTGGTTAAAAAAGGTATCATCGACTACGACACTGAAGACAGAACCTTTGTCTATTATCCTCTTATCGAAGAGGAAGAGATAGCAAAGCATGCATTTCAGGGTTTTGTCGATCATGTTTTTAACGGTTCCATGGAAGGTTTTTTATCGTTTTTCGCCAAAAACAGGTATATCCCACCTGAAAAATCGGAAAAATTACGTCGCTTACTGGAAAACGGAGAAGATAAGAAATGAATGGAACGGATATAGTTTCATTGTTACTGACACTATCAAACAGGTTTGTTCCTTTCGGATTGACGATCATTCTGCAAACAACGGTAATTATTGCGGCCGGTTTGGCAGTACGGAAATTCACCCGGAAACGGACAGCAGCATTTCAGTCGGCGGTTTTACGGGCGACTCTTATAATCGTGCTGATGTCGCCGGTAGTAACGATATTTTTTATGCATTTTGGATTATACCGTTTCAATGTTCCGTTGCCGAATCTTTCCGATACAATTCATCAACAATATCAACCGGCACAACAAATTTCCGACGAAACACCGTCTGCACCTGTACAGCAATCATACAAAAAAAATTCCGAAACAATAAACACTCCACAATTACCCCAGAAAAAAGTAGCAGGGAAAAACACTCTGCAATTGCAGACTTCGACAAATAAAAATGCTATCCGAAGCCAGACTGATATTTCCAAAAAAACTCCGGCTTCTCCTAACGCAAAACCTGCTGAAGGTATATTACCGCAAGAAAGCAGTAAAAATTCCGGATTTATCCGGATTTATCCGGAATTCCTGCTAAAAATCTTCGTTATTCTTTTCACTGTTTTCTGGATACTTGCATCGCTTTACTTTTTATGTAAATCCATCATAATAACACTTTGCATTATATACATCAGAAACACTGCTTCAGTAGCCCGGCAAAAGTATGTAACCGCCTGTGATGAATCGGCACAGCTTCTCGGTTTGACGGCTCCCCCCGTTTTACAGCATCCCGTTGTCCGCGGTACATTTGTGTGCGGATTTATCAGACCTGCCATCGTATTGCCGTATGGCGATGAGGAAGAGTATATGGCCACACGGGAGGTTATGCTGCATGAACTGGCGCATCTTGCCCGTTTTGATAATTTCTGGAACATGATTAGCCAGATTGTGTTAATAGTACTGCCGGTCCAACCGCTTGTTTCGACGCTCATAAAAAAAATCAGTGAAGTGAACGATTTTGCCTGTGATGATTATGTTCTCACATATGGCGGAAATAGCAAAGCTTATGCGACACAGATTTTCAATATCTCCAAATCATATACTCCCGGAATTCCCGAAGCCGCAATCGGATCGGGAATTATTTCAAACTCGTCGCCGCTGTACGACCGGATTGAACGAATTCTCGATACAACATATATCAGGATCATTAAAGTACGGGCATTTGAGATTTTTTCAGTGATCGTTTTCTCGTTTTCATCGATTTCGGTTACCGGATTTGTCGGTTTTAACGGTAACCATACAAACGGTAACGGTAAAAGAAAATATAACCATATCGATGAACAGCATATCGAACGCGTAATAACTCATGTTCCTGAGGATAAATTATATCAGATAACCTCAATCGGGGATAATGAAACAGCGTCTGAAAAACTCACCCGAAAAAATGAGTCTGTACGCCCTGAAACAAAGCAGAAAACCGGAAAAACGGCGGCTGAGAAATCGAATGATTATAAGACAATATCAGCCGGAGTATCAAATGCAGATGTCGTTAACAATAGTCTTTCGGCAGATAGCAGCCCGGCAACCAAATTCAAAGAAACATCGGGTTTGGCTGAAAATATTAAGAGAAAAAATCTGCAGCAGCGAAATGAACCGGTTATGGCTTCCGGGATTGTGCAGGAATTGCCTGAACAAAAATCAGATACACAACAAGAAAAAGATACCATTGAAAAAAGTGAGTCCGGTGAAGGATTAAAAGAAGATGAAGATGTTACAGAAAATGTTGATGAGTTACATACACCGGAAATAACAGTCGATATTGCGCAAGTATACTCAAACACCATGAGTTCCTCTGCGTTAAGTAACGAAAACAATAGTAATACTGTTTTAAAAGTCATCGATGTTGTTATAACCTATGATTTTGAAAACGCCGACATTTCCGACCCTGATGAAAAAAAGAGATATGATATGTACCGATCGTTGGAGAATAATAAGCTCTATCCGGTTTGGTCACCTGACGGCAGCCGTATAGTCATAACGGACAAATCTTACGGCATATGGATGGTGCCGGTACATGGGGGTGAACCCGAACTTATTTATAGTAACGAACCTGTTCAATATTACGACATGACAATCCGTCTCACAGGAATCGAACCTCTCTGCTTCGCTCCCGGAGGCCATGAACTGACATTTAAACGGTATATCATCGATGAAGATATGGGAACTGAAGTCATTGTCGATGACAGCACTACTCCGGCAAGTGTGACGATCATGAATCCTGTGCCAGTAATCGAAACCCTGGATATCGAGACAGGCAGGACTCAGGTTCTTGCAAAAGGTGCGGCATACGGCAGATGGAGTTCCGATGGCAGATTGTTTGTTTATTCCCGGTTGGATGCCAATTCCTTCAAGGAACTAATGATACGGGATGTACTCACAGGTTATGAATACTCCATAGATGAATTCCAGATCCAAAACATTGAATTATCCCCGAATGACCAATATCTCATGTTCAATGAAGATGATGTATTCATGATTCCGGGCACTGGAGAATTACAGCGTTTTACTGTTGGCGGTGATGTAACTTTTTCGGATATATCCCGTGACGGTCGCTGGATCCTCTATACATATCAAAACAGCCTGTATGTCTATGATACGCATAAAGAAGAGGCAACCGCACTTTACTCAAATCAAAACATAACACCAAGCTGGGCGCGGTTTTCCCCAGATTTATCCAATATTTGTTTTTCTCTTAAAAATAGTGACAAAAATTGGCAAATTTATCTGTACGATTTTGAGAATATTACCGGGACAACAAGTACCAAAGAAGAGACTATTCCTCAGGAATTTGGACTGAAAAAGAATTTCCCGAATCCGTTCAATATGGCCACAACTATTCAATTTTATCTTCCGGAACATCAGAGGACTTCGATGGTGATATATAACATAATGGGACAGCGTATTCGCGAACTTGTTTCAGGTGAACTTGATCCCGGCATGCACAGCATCGTATGGGACAGCCGTGACGACAACGGAAACACAGTAGGAACGGGAACCTATATAACACAACTTATCGCCGGCAGTCAGAAAGCGGTAGTCAAAATGACGTTAGTAAAGTAGAATCTAAATTAATTAAATTTTGCTTATTTGAAATATGTGAAATCTCAAAATTACATTATCGAATTCTCCTAACTTTTGGTGATATAACTTGTTGGAGGTAAAACCATGAACCATAACAGAGATGCCTGAAAGTTAAAAATTCAGTATTCACCAAACATCAATAAGAAAGTACACGATTAAAGAGAGGAATATGAAATGAAATTATTACGAATATTTGCTATGCTGTTATTAGCTGAGGTTTGGAGTGGTTCAGTGTATGCAAATGACTATATGAATGAATACCCCAGTGGAAACAGTGTCAATGAAATTGTCTTTCAGGGGAATTATGCTTGGAGTGCGACCTACGGCAGTCTTGTCCGTTGGGACAAACGTGACGGTTCATACATCCAGTATACCACAAATGACGGCCTTATAAGCAACAATGTTATGGACCTGGCGTTCAGAGATGATGGAAAACTCTGGATTGCTACTACTCGCGGAGTGAATATTTTCGACGGTCAGAGTTTTGAAAAATTAACAACGGGAAACAGTGGATTGATGGATGACCGTGTTCACTGTATTACACTGGCCGATGATGGAGTACTATGGTTTGGGACAGCGATCGGGATATCGACATTCGATGGCGAATCATGGGTCAGTTATGACGTCGATGATATGGTAGAAGATCACAGGGCGGGTGGATATGTTTCTGATATCATGTTTGATAAAACCGGTGTTGTATGGGCAGTGGTCTGGAAGTATGACTATGGAGTCGGGCCAAATACCAGAGCTTACCTCACCAGTTTCGACGGCACAACATGGACAATGCACAATGGTGCCGATGGAAATTTAAAAGCGCTGAGGATCAATGCAATCGCTGTCGACAACAACAACACTATCTGGGCAGCCACTTCAGGCGACAATATAGCGGGTCCTCTCTACACTTTCAATGGTGAGATATGGACAGATTCTGGAATTAATGCTGTTCACGATATTGATGTAGACGAGAATGGAACGGTCTACCTTGCAAGGGGAGATTATAGGACTCCCAGTAAAGATGATAAATATATAACAACTTTCGATGGCACATCATATGTGGATTTGCCTGTTGCCGATCATGTAAATTTATCTGTATATGCATTTTCACAGATTTTTGTCGACGAACCCGGAATATTCTGGTTCAGAATTAACGCCGGAAGCGCCACACAGATTTTGTATTCCTACGATGGAGAAAGTGCCAAACAACGTTCAACCGTCGGGCCGCTGACCTATTACATTACTGAAATGATGGTTGACAGTTCTAATACCAAATGGATAGCTACTACGTTTGGGCTTTCGCGTTATGATGATGTAACATGGGAAAATATTGTTTTTGACGTGAAACCTGAAGAAGTTATACCGGGCATGAGTAGCAATGCTCAAATAAGTGCAAATTATATACGGGATATGGCTATCGATCAAGATGGGATTCTTTGGTTGACAACATTGCATGGTATTAGAAAATACGATAATACCGGTGGGGTATTATACCATGATTATAATACAAATGGTATTAATGAAATGCATAGCACTTTTAGAAATGTTGCCGTTGATAAAAATAACGTAAAATGGTTTGCCGGCGGCGAATATCTTTACCGTTATGACGGCGGGGCATGGTCGTCGATACCAATTGAAAGATATCAGAATGAAATTTATTCGATGGAAGTGGACCATAATAATGTTTTATGGTTTGGCGCAGAATTCCCCGATGGTGAAAATGTAAAGGGTGGTGTTGCAAGTTTTGATGGCACAACATGGACATATTACGATATCGATAACAGCCCGCTCCGTGGCGATCTGGCATTAATTGCATTTGCCGAAGACAATACCATGTGGGTAGCGACAACTGAGGGTTATTATTCTTTCGACGGAACTAACTGGACATCTTATGAAGATATCAAACGGGCAACTTATCCCTGGCATCAACCTAACGATATTTTAATAGACAAGGACGGAATCGTCTGGTTTATGGTGTCCGGTTGTCTACATTCATTCGATGGAAACGTTTGGGATGATCATGGAAAACAAAGGTATGATGTACCGTCACAGTTTGTCATCGATCAGAATGATGTAATGTGGATTGTTTCAGGTAACGGGTCCGGATATATTACCAGTTTCGCTAAAGCTGCAATATTGACCGATGTTGCCGAAGATGAGAAAACACCTGAAGCACTCTCTATAATAGGGAATTATCCCAATCCTTTCAATCCGAGCACAACCATAGAGTTTATGCTGCCGGAATATGGAACTGCCGACCTCGTTATCTACAATATTATGGGTCAGAAAGTGAGAGATCTTGTTTCAGGGCAGTTACCGCCGGGAACACATTATGTCGTCTGGAACGGCCGTGATAACCATGGCAACACAGTTTCGTCAGGTGTATATATTTGTCGCCTTAAGTCAGGAGAAAAGGTGATGATGAAACAGATGATGCTGCTTAAATAACGCGGCCGTTTTTTCTTTCCTCACAAAAGGCATCCTCAATCAGGATGCCTTTATAATTTTGTCCCAATAATAGCCCATAACCACATTAACACACTAAAAATATATTATTTTCTTTTTGAACATGCAGTGTTGTTGGCGAGAGTGCAACAGAAAAATTAAACGCTGAAAAATAATTTCAATATGAAACTTGCATTAAAGGGAAATTATTACTATATTATTTCGCCTGTGTGGAGGGGTTCCCGAGTGGCTAATGGGAGCAGACTGTAAATCTGCCAGCTCAGCTTTCGGTGGTTCGAATCCGCCCCCCTCCACCATTAAAGTTGTTCTCCGTAAGAACCTAAAAAAATTTCCTCTTCATGCTCTGGTAATTAATAATCATATACTATTTAGAAAATCGAAAATTTTTTTCCAAATGCGAATTTTTTCTCTTGACAAATTAATACGTTTGTATTATTCTTAATACAGACAACTTAAAGGAGGACTTTTATGCCGAAAAAGAGATCGGATCTTTCCAAAACCGAATTGATACTCATGAACATATGCTGGAAAAAGGGTACCGCCAGCGCCCGTGATGTTTTTGAGGAAACACTCAAAGTAAAAAAACGGGGATATCAGACGGTGAAAACCATGCTCGACCGTATGGTGTCCAAGGGATACCTCAGCCGTGAAAAGTTCGGACCCATATGGTTGTATAAACCCCTTGTGTCAAGGGCTCAGATTATCGCCGGTGAGATCGATTCATTTGTCAGCAATGTGCTCGATCATACGTTCACACCGCTCTTTGCTCATTTTGCCGAGAAGGAAAATCTGTCACATGATGAAATCGAAACATTGAAAAAGATCATAGAAGAATATGAGGAGAACGAGTAATGGAACTGCTGTATTCTCTCGCTGAAACTGTCGTTCAGCACCTATGGGCAGTGAGCTATCAGGTATCGATTCTCATCGTTGTAATCTGGCTGATCGACCGGCTAAGTTTCAGGGCATCATCAATGTTCCGTTACTGGCTGTGGATGATTGTTGTGATACGGCTCTGTACTCCGGGGAATCTGTCGCTGCCATCCGGCACCGAAAATTATCTCGGTCGATATATCGGGAATGTAACACCCGATGTCGGAAAATATATTCCGTTTCGAAACCTGTACAACGATTTCAATCCTCATATAATCCGAAATATTCCCGCTGTTAAAATCTCACAATATAATGTTATTGACAAATCTGCTAAAAATAAAAAGCCATTAACGGCAACAGGTTTAATCGGTATAATCTGGTTTTGTGCGACTGGCGCAATCGCACTCTTATTGGTGTTCAGAATTTTTCAGGTCAGACGTTTACTGAAGGGAGGTATTCTTGTCGCACGGCCTGATATAAACTCACTGGTAAAAATACACGCCGAAAAATACGGTATCCGCAGAAGTATAAGTGTGTACTCGATGGATACTGACGTGCTCGACATTCCCGCTGTCGTCTGTATCCGTAATCCTCGCATTATTCTTCCCGCTGCGATTGTCAACAACTGGCAGACAGAGGAAATAGAACCGGTCATTCTTCATGAACTTGCCCATATCAGGCGTTACGACCTTATGGTCAATATGCTCCAGATGATTGTGCAGATTGTGTACTTTTTCCACCCGTTTGTCTGGTATGCCAACAGCCGTATACGCCGTATCCGTGAGGAAGTTTGTGACGACATCGCGGTGAAATGTCTTTCGAAGGGCAGATCACGTTACACACTGAGTATTTTGCGGATTATGGAGGAAACGTTTCACAAAAAAAGCCTCGGATTCGTAGGAATCGGTTTTTCCGAACGAAAAAGCTCTATCGGAGAAAGGATCAGGAGAATTATGAGCAAAACGTATAGAAATAGTACGAAAATGACGGTATTTTCAGTAATCGTGCTGGTTGTTATCGGATTTCTGGGAATGCTTTTAGCATGTGAGCATACATCCGTAACGGAAGAACCGACCGACACAGGTGTCAATGTTGTACAGAAAACCACAACCCGGATAGATGTTCCGGCCGAGTATGTAATAGGATCATCTCCGTTAAATAGAAAAACTCTGGAAAAACTTGGCGGAATCGATGAAAGTAACACACCTGATTTTGATATAATTGTGGCAACAGCATGGGCACAGGAGATTACACCGTCAAGTGAGTTTATCCGCGCCGTACAAAATGTTGCGGATGCGGTCATGAAATATTCGATAATAGATGTGACATACAATGATAAGTTGTATCTCGATTCACCCGTCTTATTCAATACCGCGGTAATTTTTATTTCTTCCGACAAGCCGTTCACTCTGACCGAAGCCGAACAGGCAAATCTGAATAAATATATTAATGACGGCGGTTTTGTTGTAGTTAATAACAGCAACTCTGAGGAAGCATTCAGCAGCACCGAGGAATCGCTCAGAAACATTTTGAACAGCGTAAGCAACAGCGATTTCAACGGTTCTATTGCCCCGGTCACCAATGATCATCCGTTATTCCATACATTCTTTGATTTTATGGACAGTCCTCCTTCCGGAAAAACCTGGACTTCCCGGGAAGAAAATTATATCGAGGGATTATGGCAGGGTGATAAGCTGAGCGGATTATACTGGGATAACGATTACACGCAAAAATGGAATGAAGCAAGTCCGGCACAGCTCAAATTCGGACTCAATATGGTGATATACGGATTTCTGCGTGATGGCGGAATTCTTCAAAAAGCTTTGTAGTTTATACAACATCTAAATTTGCATACAGGGAATAACATTTATGATCGGTACCATCTTCTTCCGTGAAATACAGGAATACATCAAATCTCTCAGATTCCTCATCGGACTG
>JAFGMP010000174.1 GCA_016927495.1 Candidatus Latescibacterota bacterium
ATATTTGAGGTAAAGCAAATTATAATTGATAAATTTTTTTCACTTTTAGTATTTATCCGCGAAAATCCGCTCAATCCGCGTAAATCCGCGTTCTATTCTTTTTGTTTATTTTTTGATAGGAGGGGGAGGGGATATTGGGTAATCTATCCGGCAATAGCGAAATGCAGTACCCTTACAGTATCTCCACAGGATCAACGATGACTTCGATGGTTTCTTTCCCGCTGTGAAGATTCTCCATAATATATCGTAAAATTGAGCGGAGGCGGTACACTTCATGAGATTTGATAAGTATGTGGATACGGTGACGTCCCTTTATCATGGCAATCGGTGCGCTGACCGGCCCGAAAACTTCGGCGCCTTCGGGTACATGTTCGCTTAAATACCGGGCAATTTCCCCGGCTAATATTTCAAGGCCGGGAAGAATGTCTGAAGAAAGCTCGATGAGAATTAGACGTTTATAAGGTGGGAATTCCAATTCTTCACGCTGGGGCATTTCATACTCGGCAAAGGTTTCGAAATCCTGTTTCGATGCTGCGGTTATGGCATAATTGTCCGGATAAAAGGATTGCAGAATTACAATGCCGGGTGTCTCGCCGCGGCCCGCTCTTCCCGCAACCTGTGTGATGAGTTGAAACGTTCGCTCACCAGCCCTGAAATCCGGAATATACAGCGATTGGTCTGCCGAAATCACACCAACGAGCGTAACCTCGGGAATATCATGCCCTTTTGCGATCATCTGGGTGCCGAGAAGTATCGGCGCCGGACCGCTGCGAAACTCCTCAAGCAGCCTGTAATGGGCATCATGTGCTTTTGTTGTATCGGAATCCATCCTGACTATATTATTTTTCCCAATAATCTGTTTAAGCTCCTGTTCGATACGTTGTGTTCCGGCACCCCGATATTGAAGTTCAGTCGATCCGCATTGTGGGCAGTGTTCGAGGATGAGTTGTTTATGGCCGCACATATGACAGAGAGCGAGGCCTTTCGAGGAATGGTATGTCAGTCCGACAGAGCATTGCGGACAGGTTTGTGCATACCCGCAGTCTCTGCATCGGACAAGAGAAGCAAATCCGCGGCGATTGATTAGAATGATGCTTTTCTCTTTACGTTCAATACGGACGATGATTTCCTCACGAAGCCGCCGTGACAATGAAGACCGGTTATCTGCTGCCCATTCTTCACGCATGTCGACGGTAATGATTTCAGGCAGCGGCCGTGAATCGACGCGTTCCGGGAGAACGGCAAGTGCATATTTCCCCGTCGTCGCATTATGCCACGATTCCAGCGACGGTGTTGCCGATCCGAGAACTACGGGTATTCCGAGCATGTGTCCCCTCACAACAGCTACATCACGGGCATGATAGCGCGGCGTTGTGTCTGTCTGTTTATAAGAAGTGTCATGTTCCTCGTCGACAATAATAATTCCCGGATTCTGAAGCGGGGCGAAAACCGCGGAACGCGGACCGATAACGACATCAAAAACTCCACTATGGACATGGCGCCATGCATCATATCGTTCCCCGGCGCTCATTGCCGAATGAAGAACCGCAACACGATTGGGGAAAATCGATGAGAAAAACCGTGTGGTCTGGGGCGTAAGTGAGATTTCGGGGACAAGGATAATTGCTCCTTTTCCCACTTTGAGAACTTGTTTGACCAGTTCTATATACACTCTGGTTTTACCACTGCCGGTTATTCCTTTAAGCAGAATAGGCCGGGGTGTCTCCCCTTCGGCTTCTTTCATTATAAGGTCATAGCTCGATTTTTGTGCTGTCATAAGCGGAAAGTCAGCTTCAACCTTTTCCTGATCGAGAATACCGGATCTTCTGGTTATTTCCACATCATCATAATAGGCAAATCCACCGCTGACAAGTGCATTGATCACACCCCGTGAAAAACCGTGACGTTCGGCGAGTTCGACCAGAACGATGCCATCAGGATGATCTTTAATAACTTCGAGACATTGTAGCTGTTTTTTTGCTCGCGGTGGCAGCGTATCCTGCGTGGGGGTTGATTCTGGCTTCACATGACGTTCGGTTTTTATTCTTACAGATGGTGTCGTAAGTTCATGTTCGATGCGCACGAGTCCTTTTTTCTCAAGTGCTTTTAGTATTCCTGAAACTTTAAAACTCAACTTTTTTTCAATATGTTTAACCGAAAGAGATTTCGATTCTGAAAGCAGTTCCATGGTTTTTTTCTGACGGCCTGTCAAAGAAATCGGGAAATCATTTGGTGGAACAACATAATGTGCCAGTAATCGCGACTGAATTGTAGTACCTGATGGCGTGGCGACTTTCAGCACTTCACCCGGGGTACAGAGATAGTAATCGGCTACCCATTGTGCAAGCTTAAACATGTTATTATCGAAAACCGGCTCGGAATCGATAACGCTCTGTATCTTTTTTATTTTTGAGACAGGAATGTCACCCGGATTATCAGATAGCCCTACAATGAACCCGGTGAGCAAACGCTTTCCGAATGGAACCAGCGCCCTGCGGCCAATTTCGGCTGCTGGTACCATCTCGCCCGGAATTTCGTAGATAAAAAATGTATTAATCGGGACTGGCAGTGCGATTGAAGCATATCGGGTGTAAGTTTTTTGATGCTTATTTGCAGTGTTTAAGCTTTTTCCGGTCATTATAATTAGTAGCCGCGGTTAATCCAGAAAATAACTAAGGCGGCAATGATTATGATTATAAAGAAGACAACAAATATTATATTGCGCATCGCACTTGGCTCTTCAATTTCAAGATGCTGGCGAATTGATGGTGTCGATTTCGGTTTCGGTTCATTAAGTTTATGAATGTCGTTACTTTGGAAGATTGCGGATTTTTGGTCTGTCTCTCCGATACTTTCAGTTTCCGAAGATGGCTGTTGCTGTTCTGTCGGAGCATTATTGAACAGCGAAGGTTGCTGTTCGACAACCTGTGGCAGTACCGGTTCATCTGATGCTGGGGTCGTTACTGATTCAGACGGTTCAGTACTTTCATCAGATTCAGTTGTTACGGACAAGGTTTCTTCACCAAAAGCTTTTTTCTTTTTGACATTCAGCTTGTCGGATGTTGGTATCGAATCAGGTTCCGGTTTTGTTTGTTTTGTTTCTGATGATTTAGCAATATCGCTTGTTACTGATTGAGGCGCAGGAGGTTCGGGTTTACTGATATAATCAATTTTCTTTTCATAGCGTTGTATAACACGTTCAGGATCAACACCGATAACGCCGGCATATTCTCTTAAAAAAGCGCGGATGAACGGCTGGGGAACCATTGAAAATTCACCTTGTTCCATTTGTTCGAGAATGGTGATACGAATTTTTGTTGCATTATACATTTGCTCGAGTGTTATGTTTTTTTCCAGCCTGATTTCTTTAAGTTCTTCATGAATTGGTTTCATATTTATGACCCCGAAATATTCAAGGAAAAGAGTATACCGATAAAAAGCTAAAAATAGATTATGTGAAACAGGGCAGTTTAAAATTATATCATTCTGATGCTTAATATACGGTTATTACATGTTTTCCTGTTGCGTTTTTCCGAAATACCCGTACTGCCCGCCGGTAAAAGTATTGAGCGCTTCCATTAAATGCGCCAATGGAAGTCCCATAACTGTAAAATAACATCCTTTTATCGATGTGACAAGTGAAGATCCATAACCCTGGATTCCATATGAACCGGCTTTATCGAGAGGTTCACCAGTCTGAACATATTGATGTATAAGTTTTTCATCAAGTTTACGCATCGTTACTTCAGTCTTCTCAAAACCTGATATCGAATGGCCATTCTCTGCATCGTACAGGGCAAATCCTGTGAAAACTCTGTGTGTGCGGCCCTGAAGTTCCGTCAGCATTTTTTCCGCTTCTGAAGGAGATGAGGGTTTGCCCAGAATTTTATTGTCAATCACTACAATTGTATCCGACCCGATAATGATACCGTTCCTGACCTTTTTTCCCACATCGTTTGCTTTCAGTTCCGAAAGCCGTGTAACATGTTTCTCAGGCGACTCACCATCGATATACGTTTCTTCCACACCGGATACTATAACCTCAAACGGATGTCCGAGCAGTTTCAGCAGTTCGCGGCGACGGGGAGATTGTGATGCGAGAATGAGTCTGCTCATTACAAATCTTTCGTGTTAATCGATACGGTAACCGGACCGTTGTTCAATATGTCGAGATGCATGTGAGCCCCGAAAACACCCCCTTTGACAGGAATACCGCTTTCTGTAAGGATTGCCATAAATGTTTCGTAGTACTTTTCGGCTTTTTCGGGTTCTGCGGCTTCACCGAAATATGGTCTGAGCCCGCGTTTAACATCACCGAACAGTGTAAACTGACTTACCACAAGAATTTCGCCGTTAATATCGTTTATCGATAAATTCATTTTTCCTTCATCATCGGAAAAAATTCTAAGCCCCGTGCACTTTCTTGCAAGTAAGTATAAATCTTTTTCAGTATCGTCACGGTGAACTCCGAGTAGAATGAGTAAACCTTCCCCGATTGATGAGATAACGCTTCCTTCAACCGACACGCTGCATTTATCGACTCTCTGTATCAAACCTATCATTCTGAATGTCTCTTAACAAACTAAAAGGCAGTCTTTCGTAAGGTAATAACGATAAGACTGCCCAATTACAAAATTATATCAAATCTTAAACAGCGTCTTTCAGCTTTTTGCCGGGCTTGAATTTCGGGACATTAGCCGCAGGAATCTTAATAACAGCGCCTGTTGCAGGATTACGACCCTCACGGGCTGCGCGTTTTGCTACAGAGAATGTTCCAAATCCGACGAGACTCACTTTATCACCCTTTGCAAGTGCACCGGTAATGCTTGCTATGATGGAATCGAGTGCTTTTGCTGCCTTTGCTTTTGGAATGTCGGCGTCCTGAGCTGCTTTTGCTACGAGCTCATCTTTTGTCATTGCTTCACCTCCTTCATTGATGAGTAGTTTTCCGTTAGTAATTACAATAATTCTACTGAAAGTTTATGTCAAGCGAAAATTAGCATAAAATGGCTATTTTGGGGTATTTTTTTAAAAAAATCAGTAACTTGTTTGAGATGTACCCCTTCTTTTTTCGATTTTTATATCAGGAAGGTCTTTTATGTTCACTTTAAAATAGTAACCTTCACTTGCTCCTGACGGTACCCATGATATATTAGCTTCCCAGCAATGTAAATCCCTGTTGAGTACGATACGATGAAAATTGACGTCTTTTTCTTTTATATCGTAATATAAATAATAGTTCAATGAGATATTTTGGGTCGGTGAAAAGGAAATTGTCGGTTTAATAGTATGTGTAGTCTTGTATTTATATTTTCCCGGTGCGGTTTGTGTCGACCTTCTTATCTGGTAACTATGCGAAAACTGCATGTTGATCGGAAATCCTCCTCCACCGCCTGTCGTCCCTTCGGTTTCCGCCGGTTCGCTAAAATCGTTAAGGGTGAAATCATCTCTCCCCAGATCGCTGTTTGCATCATCCCTCGATGATCTTCCCATAAATCCGGCGCCTGAACCTGAATGTTTCAGGCTTGTGGTAATGCTTATATTGGTCAGGTACGGGCTGAAAAGTTGGAATGTATCGTCGTCGTGATAAAAGTCATGGCTGGCGGTGAGTCGGGTACTCATATATTGCTTCAACGGTGTGAAATCGAGCGTTGTGCTGAGCGGCCCTATCTTTCTTTTGTCCTCTTCAAAATCTACCGAGGAGGAAAAATTCAATGTAAACAGGTCAAATTTATTTTCCTTTTCTCCATTTACGGTTTTGACCTGAATAAGATTGCGCAGATTAAGGTTCATACTCTGGACTTTTCCCTTTTCCTCGTCGTTTTCGTCAAGCTGGAAAAAAGCATCGGCTTCATTGCTGTAAAAATGACGTCTTTTCCCATACGAATAGGAAACAGAGGGTTTGACCACATGGCGAATTCCTTTTACATTTCCGATATTTGGGGCAAACATTCCATAGACAGTGGTACTGAGGCCTAACTGCATTGATATGTTATCGTTTCTCCTGTAGCGTTCCTCCTGATCATATTTGTTCGATGCCAGGAATTTCTCGCTGAGAGTCATCGATGGTTCGGATACCAGCCACCCCATTAGCTTGTACGAACTGGAAAGGCCTGTATTCATCGACAACTCTCTGGAAAATTCCTCATTATCGGAACCGGCACTTCCTGTATTTCCCTGATTTTGTTCGGTGTTGGTAAATCCGGAATCGAATGAGTAATAAATATCCTCATACCATGCAGACTCAACATCATCTGACATATCCTGTTTCGTATATTTGCGCCTTTTGTTTTTATTTTCTTTTGAGCCGAAAATCTGTTTCCTCGGTTTTCTGAATCTCATATTGGGGATCGTAACCGTCGTATTTTTTGTATCGAGATTTTTTTGGTGGTTGAATGTCGTTGTCAGACTGTTGCCGCTGTCCGCCCATTTTTTTTGTATCGACAGCGATGACCGCATATCTCTGTTCATACGTTCGTAAAGGTTATAGGAATTATATTGTGAATATTCACTGCTCTGGAAATTCCCCGAACCCGTGATGGACAGGGTAGGGGATACCGTATGCCGGTGGTTGAACTGGAGTTCCCATTCTTTGGTGCCGGATTCGGATCGATCCTCATATGAACCGAATATCGATCCCGACATGCTATATCTCTTATTATAATTGATCCAGTTTTTGGTAAGCCAGCCGTTTTTCTCACGCAGAACGCCTGAAACTCGGTAATCCCAGTAATCGGACGGCGCGAAATAGTAGCCCATATTAGAGATATAACGTCCGTCGCGCCGCGAGGAACCATACCTCGGGGTAAGAAAACCGGACTGCCTTCCCCTGGCGATAGGATAAACGTAGAAGGGGAACCAGAAGACCGGTATATCATTCACATATGCGGTAATCGGCCTGATAATTATTTTGTCGTTCACGATGAATTTCATTTGCTGTCCGGCAAAATAGAAGTGGGGGTGATCCTCCTTATCGCAGGTTGTAAATGTACCGTTGGCGACATACAGTGTATCGTCAGACACGCGTTTTATCGTATCGGAATTGTAGAAACCCTCATCATATTTGGTTTTGCCGTGCCTGACAACGCCTTCTTCGGTTTTCAGGTTATATTTTATTTCGGTGCCGCGAAGTTCCTCTCCCGTTTTATCCCTGAAAGTGGGCAATTCTATGTATGCGCCGGTGGAATCGATCGTTCCGGTCGCTTCCATGTAATCATAATCCTGATAGAACGTTATTATCGGGCTTTTTAACGTTCTGCCGAGGTACAGAATCGTGGCGTTCTTGTCCATGACTACTTTACGATCGTTGAAAAAATAATCGATCGATTCGGCGCTGTATTCGAGCGAATCGGACAGCACATATCCCTCAAAGTTGAATGTCTTTGATGGAGTTACTTGTGATTGTGACTGTGCAGGGAAAAAAAAGAAAAGACAAAAAACAGGTATAAAATATCTGATTTGCATAAAATACCGTAAGTTAATCATACTGAAGAATAGCTGATACATCTCCCGGAAATTTCGAAACCGCCCATGACCATTGACCAAACCCACCATGTTGTCTTACACCTTGTATTCATGAAATATAAAACATTTACAATATATTGACCACTGCATTACGGGTTCTGGGGCCGTCGAATTCACAAAAATATATACATTGCCATGTACCGAGCACAAGCCTGCCGTCTTTTACGGGCACCATAACGGAGGATCCCATGAGCGATGCCTTTATATGTGCGGCTGAATTGCCTTCCATGTGACGGTAGTTGTTTCGCCACGGATATATCTGGTCGAGTGTCGAAATTATATCTGCTGTAACATCGGGATCGGCATTTTCGTTTATGGTGACTCCAGCCGTGGTATGAGGGATAAAGATCTGGCAGATGCCTTCGCTTATGCCAGATGATGTTACCGCGTTTTGCACCTGTCCGGTAATATCGATAAATTCGGATCGTGCGCGGGTCGGTACTTTAAAGCTTTCGATCATTATATAATTCTCCGTTTAATTTTCGGGTTTGTTCACTGTGTTCATGAGGTTCAATTTGTTACGGGCCTTGTTGACTGTCATTGAATCGGGGGCGTCCTCGATAACTTTCGTATAGGCATTCATCGCTGCCATACGGTCACCTTTTCTGTTGGCAAGATCGGCATATTTCATCATGGCTTCGGAACGGGTTTCCATCGAATTGACGGTGTTGTTATAGATCAGAGTGTACAACTGTAAGGCATGATCTTCATTTACCTCTTCATATAAATCGGCAAGAAAAAACAACACATTCACTTTTTGATCGTCACGGGCATATTTTAGCGCATTTTCCGATGCATAGATCGCTTCATTAATAAGTCCCTGTTGAAAAAACAGATCGGCAAGTTTCTGATATATCTCAAAATTA
>JAFGMP010000175.1 GCA_016927495.1 Candidatus Latescibacterota bacterium
CCATACAGCGTGAAAGTGTATGATCATAATGAAAGTTCTCTGTATAAACTCATAAACGACATAACGGATATGTATAAAAATCGGAGTAAATACCATAAAGGGGATTCAAAATCCCAATCGATATTCAGTAAAGGTCTTTCGAGACGGTAGTTTGCTCCGGAACAGTATTATAATAAGATGCTTCAACATTTAAAAACTTGAAATCACCAATATCCGGAAGCTGAACTTTTATATTTATATATCAATTTTGTGCATTCTACATTTAAAGTTTATTATCCTGCCGAAATTCCCTATGCTACAATTAGTACTTGATATTTTTAGTAAACATTCTGCTTTAAAACACGCCGCCGAAACACTGAAAAAAAACCGGCGTATTGTACTGCATGGTTTAAACGGATGTTCTTCATCGTTTTTAGCCGCCACGATATTAAAAAACGGGGAATGGTTACAAAACAAACCGCTTCTGGTAGTACTTCCGACAGACGAAGAGGCCGAAATATTCCGTGATGATATAGAGAGTATCATCGGTCCGGATTCGCTTAAATACTTTCCCGCACGTGACACAAATCCTTACGAAGAATCAGACAGTCATTTCGAGGTTAGGAGTCAGCGTGTGGAAACCCTCGATGCGCTTGAACAGGGATGGAGCAGCATCGTAATTTCATCAGTCGGGGCACTGCATGATCCGACATCGCCTCCCGGTCTTGTTTCTCTTGTCAGTATGACTGTCAGAAAAGGCACACATATCGTATTCGACGATTTTGTACGGTCGCTGATATCGAAAGGTTTCAAGAGAATAAATACCGTACATTCTGCGGGGCAGATGGCAGTGCGAGGCGGTATTGTAGATTTATTTCCATTTGGTGGTGATGTCCCATACCGAATCGAGTTCTGGGGTGATGAAATTGAATCGATACGAACATTTTCGACGTCAACACAAAGATCGATAGACCGAATTTCAGAATTTACTCTGCTGCCACCAGATGAATGTATAACGGAAGCCGGTTTAAATACCGAAGACGAGCATCGCATCAGTATGGTCGAAGAGAAAACAGGTATAAACCTTCAACATATAAAAAAGGCATTCAACGGGAGTGACAGGCCAAATGGTATTGAACAATCGCTGTATCTTGTTTTTGGTGAAAAAGCATCACTTACACACTATTTTTCTGATGATGCAATTGTTTTGGTGTTTGATCCTGACAGATGTTTGCATGAACTGACAAAACGTATTGAGTTTGCCACTACCCTGTATGATCGTCATAAATTTGATAATCCCAATCTTGCTCCCGTTGATTACATGTTCGAAAAGCCCCGGAAACTCATGGCAGAGTTTGAACGGAAACTTCTTGTTGAAAATTATACGCTGCGACCGCCGGATCATATAGTTATCGACTTCAATATTTTACCTTCGCGACAGTATCACGGTAACATCAGGGAAGCGCTCAAAGACATTCAAGAGGCACATTCCAATGGTCTGCAATGTCATATCGCATGTGATAATACCGGACAGGCGGAACGTCTGAGTGAACTTCTTGATGAAGTTTCGGATAAATTCGTTATCGATGTTGCAAAACTTTCCGGTGGCTTTACCGATTCGACATCCGGTATTATGCTTCTGACCGATCATGAAATTTTCAGTCGTTACAAAAGGAGAGTTCGTTACAGACGGTACAAGGATGGAGTGCCTATCCCCGATTTCAGGGCTTTAAAAATAGGGGATTTTGTAGTTCATATCGATTATGGGATCGGGAAATACATGGGCCTTAAACGAATTACTATCGGTGAATCCGAAACTGATTGCCTCAAGGTAGATTACCAGGGTAACGATAAGGTTTTTGTTCCGGTCGAACAACTTAAAAGGTTAAAGAAATTTACTTCTGAAGAAGGTGTTGCTCCTGTTGTCAGTAAACTTGGTGGGACGGCATGGGAAAAACTCAAGGAGCGGACGAAAAAATCAATCGAACGCATGGCGAAAGACCTGCTTCAGCTTTATGCTGAGAGGAAAGCATATCCGGGACACGCATTCAGACCGGATGAAACCATGCTTCGGGCGCTTGTCGATTCGTTTGTCTTCGAAGATACACCTGACCAGGGTAAATCATGGCTGGATGTCCGTCAGGATATGGAATCGTCTGCTCCGATGGACAGATTGCTTTGTGGCGATGTGGGTTTCGGAAAGACTGAGATAGCGTTACGAGCAGCGTTTATGGCCGTACTTGAAAACATGCAGGTAGTAATACTGGTACCGACCACTATTTTAGCTGATCAGCATGAAGAGACTTTCCGGGAACGTTTTGCTGATTTTCCTGTTACTGTTGAATCGTTATCACGGTTTAGGACCAGGAAAGAGCAGAAAGATATTTTGGACCGGCTTGCGGAAGGTAACGTTGATATTGTTATTGGAACGCATCGTCTTTTATCAAAAGATGTACATATCAAAAAACTCGGACTGCTTGTAATCGATGAAGAGCAGCGCTTCGGTGTACGGCACAAGGAAAAGATCAAAAAACTTCGAAGCAATGTCGATGTACTTGCCATGAGTGCAACACCGATTCCCCGGACTCTCAATATGTCGCTTCTCGGCGCACGTGACATTTCATTTATTACAACACCGCCATCAGACCGTTACAGTGTTCATACCCAGATTTTACCATTCGAAGAACAGCATATAATGGAAGCAATTATGCGGGAAATCGACCGTGACGGTCAGGTCTATTTTGTACATAACAGGGTAAGGTCTATCGATGCAATGGCATCATACCTGAGAACGCTTTTACCGAGTGTCGACTTTGTCGTAGCACACGGTCAACTTCCCGAGAAGGAACTTGAAACAATAATGCGCGACTTTCATCATGGTAAATATCAGGTGTTGATTTCAACAATGATCATCGAAAACGGCCTCGATATTCCTTCGGTTAATACTATTATCATTAATCGAGCCGATACATTTGGGCTTTCGCAGCTTTATCAGTTACGGGGCAGGGTAGGGAGGTCGAACAGGCGGGCTTATGCATATCTTCTGGTACCTCCGAAGATTCCGCTTTCGAAAGTTGCCCGTGACCGTTTAAGAATCATCGAGGAATTTGCAGAACTTGGGAGCGGTTTTAAAATTGCGATGAGAGATCTCGAAATTCGGGGCGCAGGAAACTTACTCGGGACCGAACAATCGGGATTCATAGCTGCAGTCGGATTTGATTTGTACACAGAGTTATTACATGAAACCGTTGCCGAATTGAAAGGTATAAGTATAAAAAAACCGCCTGAAGTCGAACTACATTTAAAAGCGGATATGTATATACCGGAAAGTTATATTCCTGACTCAAATGATCGGGTGGTTTTTTATCGGCGCCTTTCAGAAACCGTTTCGACCGATGAGGTTAGTGAGATAGAGCAGGAAATAATCGACAGGTTCGGACGCCCTGACGATCCGGTAATGAATCTTATCGCAACAAATTATATCAGGCATTATGCTGCTTTGCTGGAAGTCAAAGAATTAAGTATCAATAGAAGTGAAGTAAATATGTTTATTCCTAATGGGATTGAAATAACTCGTGATTCTGTAGAAAATATGGTACGGAAATCACCGGAAAAATTGAAATTTTCTTTCAGTTCTCAGGGATTAAACGTCAGTTTTGAGATACCTGATGATCATGATGGAATGCTGGTAGGTATTAAAAAGGTCTTGCAGGCTATTGCTAAATAAATTACTATATATACCGTAATATTTCATGGAGCCAGGGACACTAACAAAAAGGACATTTATATGACCAAGAGGCTGGGAAACACACTTTCCGGTATGATTGTTGTGCTTATGTTGGTCTGCTGTTCTGTTTCTAAAGAGGGTAATACTGTAAATGATCGTATTTATGCTACCGTAAATAACATTCATTTAACCGAATCTGATTTAAAGGATCTTGTCCCTGAGGGTGTTTATGATAAACTCACCATAGAATATAAACAGGAAATAATTAAGGAATGGGTTAATAATGAGCTAATATATCAGGAAGCTTTACAAAGAAATATTGATAAAGACCCGAAAATTGAACGGTTACTTTATAATTCAAAACGCAATCTTCTGAGTAATGAACTTCTTGAACGTATTTACAGTGATATTGGTGATCCGGATGAAGAGGAATTGAAAAGCTATTATAAAGAACATGAAGATTATTTTATTTTAAACAGTAATGAATATCGCATTCGTTATGCCTTGTTTGATAATCGTAAAGACGCTCAGGATTTTTGGAGAGCCGTAAAACAGGGGGAAAGTTTTTCAGAGTTAGCCAAAACAGATTCAAAAGATCCCAGTTTTCAAACCGGCGGTGATATCGGTGTTATTAATGAAGAGATGATTGAACCCGCGATATGGAATGCTATTGAAAACACGTATAATAAACTCGGACTGGTTAAAATATCGGATCCTTTCAGCGTGATGGATGGCTGGTCATGCCTTATTGTAGATGAGGTCTATGAAAAAGATACCGTTAAACCCTTTGGAATTGTTCGTGACCAGGTCATCGATATGTACCTTGTCGAGAAAAGAGAAGAGGCTCGTACTGTGTTTATTGATGAATTGGCTAAAAAAGCAAATATAAAATATGAATCCGCTCAATAAAATAATGGTTTAATTGATGAAACGGTAGGGTGTAAAATTTTATTTATAATTATCATGCTTTAATAATTATTCCGGATGACCGGATGAGGTGAGACCAATGAGAAATATGATTCGTATTTATTCTTATATCATTTTATTATTATTGTTGTCGGGTGGCTTATCCTATGCACAGGAAATGATGGTGGACAGGATTGTCGCTGTTGTTGGTGACGAGATAATTCTTCTGTCTGATGTTCAGCAAAAATTGAGGCAGGAAATGATGAACCGGCAATATGATACCGGCACATCTCCTCAGGTTTTGCAAAGACTTCAAAATGAGATTATACGGGGTATGATCGATGATAACCTTCTTACGGAAAAAGCGGCGAAAGATTCAATCATAGCTGATCCCCGGGATATTGATCAGTTTTTCAATGAGCGAATGGCTGAATTAAAACAGACGCTCAAAACAGAGGAAAATTTTCAGGCTGCTCTTGTTGAAAATGGGATGACTGAACAACAATTGCGTCATATGTTCCGAGTTATGGCAGAAAAAAATGTTATTCAGCGAATGCTGATGGATAGAATAAAAAGACGTATTTCAGTTACCCCTCAGGATTTGGAGGTTTGGTACGAAGCGCATAAAGATTCTCTGCCATCTATTCCCGAACAGTTCAAATTGAGCCATATCATGATTGTTCCGAAGGCTTCCGAAGATCAAAAACTTCTTGTGAAAAATGAACTTGAGCGTATTCTCGAACGTGCCCGTTCCGGTGAAGACTTTGCTGCCCTCGCCACACAGTATTCCGAGGACCCGGGGACTAAGGATGATGGCGGAGATATAGGGTATTTCCCACGGGGTGTTCTGGTTAAGGAATTTACCGATGTTGCTTTTTCTCTTAAAGAGGGTGAAATATCAGACATTGTGGAAACACAATATGGCTATCATATCATTAAAGTTGAAGGTATCAGGACGAGAACCGATGAAAACGGAAATGAGGTTAAAGAAGTAAGGGCGCGTCACATTTTGCGAACTCTGGCAGATCAGGATGCAACTATCAAACAGTTATCCGCATTACGTGATAAAATTCTGTCCGGTGAAGTAACATTTGAAACAATGGCAACGGAATATTCGGAAGATCAAGATTCCCGAAACCTTGGAGGAAAACTTGACTGGCAGACACAGGAAACTCTTCTTCAGGTTAACATTCCGTCTTTCTACATTCAGGCGAAGAAACTTGAAAAAGGCCAGATTTCCGAACCGTTTAAAAGCAATTTCGGATATCACATTCTCAAGCTGGATGATTATCGCCCCGAACATGTGCTTAACCTGAAAGAAGACCGAAACCAGATAGAGAATGTTCTGTATCAGGAAAAAACCTACAGGGAACTGGAACGTGTTCTGGCAGAACTTCGTGCTGATACCTATATCGATGTTCGTCTTGAATAGTATTAGATTTTCGGGCAGTATTTTTAAAAGAGAAGATGCACATCGGAGAAAATCGGCACATGAATCACGGGTTCGGAAATATGAAAAATTTTATAAACGGAATGTATAAGAATTCTTCCGGCCCATATTCCGAACTGGCAGTAATCTATGATAGTTTGATGGATCATGTCGATTATTCCTCATGGGCAAAGTATATATCTTCCATTTTCGAACGTTTCACATCAGGTGTGGTAAATGTGCTTGAAATAGCGGGTGGAACGGGAAGTCTTTCGGTAGAGCTTCACAAATACGGTTATTCTATGACCTGCATGGACTATTCGCATTCCATGCTTAAATCCGCCGTAAAAAAATTTTACAAAGCGTCGATGCCCCTAAATATTATTACTGCAAACATGACATCTCTTCCGTTGAATTTTCATTATGATGCGGTATTATGCCTCTACGATTCCATCAATTATTTGATTAAACCTGAAGATTTTATCAGGACATTGCATGAAGTGGCTTCGATTTTGACAGACGATGGCATATTTGTATTTGATGTCTGCACCGTAAAAAATTCAGAGTTGTTTTTCAGAGATACATCAATGGTTGAACATATTGATGATATTGTGTGTGAAAGGATATGTAAATTCAACCGTCGCAAAAGAATACAGGAAAATCATTTCATACTCGAACGTCCCGGCCAAAAAAAGATTAAAGAAAGCCATTATCAGAAAATTTACATGCTTGATGAAATCGGGGAAATGATTTCGGATTCACCGTTTATCGAGCTTTCCCGTTTCGATGATACATCTTTTGTGTATGGTACCGAAGAATCCGAACGTGTTCACTTTGTCTTGAGGAAACGAGTACTAACACAATGAAGGCAGTTTTATGATATTTTTGAGGATAAACGGTTAAATACGGCAAAAAGAAATTTTGAATAAATACAGTGATTATTGCGTAACGGTAGTGTGAAAGACTATTAAACTTCATATGGAGTTTTGAATGATCAGGTTGGAAAATGTCAGCCTTGTGATGAATAATACAAAAATACTGGAAGATGTAAGTTTTCATGTAAATAAAGGTGAGTTTGTTTATCTTCTTGGGACTTCCGGAGCAGGTAAAAGTTCGATATTAAAATTAATTCATTTGGATATATTACCTACATCGGGCAACGTCTGGGTTCGGGATATGGATACAAAACAGGTTAAACGATCAAAAGTTCCGTATATGCGGCGTTCGATAGGTTTTATATTTCAGGACTACAAGCTGCTCAAAGACAAAACGGCATATGAAAATGTCGCATTCGCTCTCGAAGTGACCGGTGCGCGTGATCGTGTGGTAAAACATAAGGCCATGCATGTTCTGAACACCGTCGGTATGACACACCGTCATAACCATTATCCACGTGATTTATCGGGAGGAGAGTGTCAAAGAGTTGCAATAGCACGGGCTGTTGTACAGGAACCGTTTATTCTGCTTGCCGATGAACCTACAGGAAATCTTGACGACACTAATTCATGGGCGATAGTTGAGTTGCTTGAAAAAATCAATCATGCGGGAACTGCTGTCCTCATGGCAACTCACAAGAGTGAATTTACCGTAAAAGGGCAGCCAAGGATAGTGGAGATTAATAAGGGAAGGAGTATCGGTTGTACTCATTAAAAGAAGCCGTTAAAGCCCTGCTCCATATTCGGTCTATGACCATTGTCTCAATTTTTACGATTACAATAGCCCTTATCATTCTGGGATTACTGGGGATTGTAACGTTGTTCGGCCATTCATTTGTCGACTCTCTTATGAAAAGTGAAGAAATCAATGTCTATTTGAAAGATGAAATGTCCGACGCAGATATGCTTGGTCTCGAATCGGCTATTGCATCTATGAGCGAGGTTGAATCGACACGTATTCTTACCAAAGAAGATGCCGCTCGCGAACTGGAAAAGATGTTTAATGAGGATCTGCTTGCGGGTATCGAAAAAAATCCGCTTCCGCGAACCATAGTCATTACTCTTGCTTCCGGGCACCGTATGTCCGAGGATCATGAGACAGTGGCTGAACGAATTAGAAAGGTTACCAATGTGGAATCGGTTGAATACGGCCGTGAATGGATGTCCAAAATGGATATTTTTTTCCTGTTATTTATACTCATGGAAATTATCCTTATTACCATTATTGTCAGCGCCTGTCTGTTGATTATTTCAAATACGATCAGTTTAACTGTATTTGCACGAAATGAAACGATCGAGATAATGAGGTTGGTGGGCGCTACGGATAGTTTTATACGACGTCCTTTTTATTTTGAAGGTTTTATACAGGGAATTCTGTCTGGATCAATGGCATTTTTAATTCTATTCGGAGCATTCGAATGGTTACGTTATGCTATACCTGATTTACAGGTTTATTTATATATATTCGGAATTCAAAATTTTATCCTGTTGTCACACCGTTTCAGTATGGCGCTGATTATTCCGGCTGGCGCTTTGATGGGACTTATCGGAAGCACTGTCGCAGTCAGGAGAGCTATTTAGGATGCCACGTTTGTTTATTATAAGATGCTTTATGCATGCTCTGATTATGGTCTCCATATTATTTGTTCCGGCTGAAGCAAAAAGTGAAAGTGATAATGAACTTCAAAAAAGAATCGAAACGTTAAAAAATGAAATAAATAAGACGGAAAAAGAGCTCAAAAAAGATGAAAAAAAACTTAAATCGATAGAACAGGAAAAGAAAAAAGTACTAAACGATTTGAATATTTATAATAAAAAAATTGAAGCGGTAAACCGTAACCTATGGGCAATAAAAAAGGAAGAACGGTTTCTGAATACAAAAATCTCCGAAGCCAGTACACAACTCGACAACACCCGCCAAACTATTCAGAGTCAATCGGATGACTATTCGAGAATTTTACGGTCAATGTATAAACGCCGTAACTTTACAGCGATTCAAATTTTATTTACAACAGGTTCCGTTTCCTCTTTCCTTCGTGGATTTAAAATGTTTTCCGCACTCGCTGCCACAGATATAATAATTTTAGATAATTTGCGTGCTCATCAGGATTCACTTAATACATCAGTAAAGAAATACGAGGAAGCCCGCAACGCTCAGCTTGCGTTGGCTTTAGTCAAGCGAGGTGAAGAAAAAGAGCTGTCAAATACCAAGAAAAAACGTCAGACTCTGCTTTCAAGCCTCGAACATGATATGGAAGCTCAGGGACAAATTATCCAGAAACGACGTAAAGAAATGCTGGAATCACAAACCTTTTTGGACAATTTACTTATCAAACTCAATGCCGAGATAAAAATCTCCGATGATCTGATGAAATATGATTTTTTACGCAGGAAAGGACAGCTTCCCTGGCCGGTATCAGGTAAGGTCGTAAGTAGCTTTGGTGTAGTAGTCGATGAAAAGACTAAAACCAAAACGACAAATCGCGGGATAGAAATACTAACTCAGCATAACGAGCCGGTACGCTCAATTTACAATGGTAAAGTATATTATATGAATACAATCAGAGGATACGGTAATTTCATAATGATATACCATCCCCCAGGATATTGGACGATATACGGGCATTTATCTGATATTCTTGTCAGTATCGGTGATGAAGTGTCTGAAGGAGACGTTATCGGTTCTGCCGGAAGTACCGGTTTGATGGATGACAAGGAAGCCCACCTTCTGCTTGAAGTATTAAAAGGGAAAAATCCGGAAAATCCCATTACCTGGCTTAAAACCGATAAACAGAGGGTTATGAAGTAATTGGTTAATATGATTATTTATTATACCGATTTTTGTATTATTTTATAGTATGTGAAATGAAACTTCAAATAAAATAAGCGAGATGTTATCATGCAGGAAAATCGTCGTTCCGGACTTGACCGCCGGAATCAAAACAACACAAAAAACGAAACAAAAAGAACAAGCGAAGAACGTCGTGAGCTTTTGCGAGGGTTCAACGAGATAGTAAAGCAATATAGCAAGTTGCCTATATTTAAAGGTCTTTCCACAGAACAACTCACGACTATGCTTCGGATATGTTCGAAAAAGAAATATTCGAGCAAGCAATATATTTATCGTATTGGCAGTGAATCGGATAGTATGTCAGTTCTACTGAGAGGTACTGTTAATATAGTATCCGATAACGAAGATGAAAAAAACATCATTTCCCCACCAGGTTTGGTAGGAGAATTGGGTTTGTTTACGGGAGATCGCCGGTGTGCTTCGGTAGTTGCCGAGACTGATTGCACTTTATTGAATATCAATAATATCGAATTTTTAACAATTATCGACAGAAATCTTGGATTGACAAAGTCGATACTACTCAACGTCATTAAAGATCTTTCGCAAAAAATCCGCAAAGATAACGATAAAATAAATCAATTACACAATAAAATTCACATGCTCGAACTTTTGTGATTCTCTATTATTCTTCGTCTCTTGAATCCCAAACCAGAATTCGCCCGCAACTTTCGCAAAGAATTACTTTTTGTGATCGTCTGACTTCGAGTACTTTCTGAGGTGGGAGTTGTTTATAACATCCTCTGCATGTGAGTTTTTCTTTATCAACCTGCGCTACGGCAAGGCCGCTTTTCCCTTTTCTCAACCTGTTGTATATACTCAGAACCCTAGTGTTAGTAACATCAGAAAGTTCATGGGTTCTTTTTTGTTCGCGTGCGGCAATATCTGATTCTATTGAATCGAATTTTTTACGGATTTCGTTTATGGATACAGTATTTTTTTTAGTTGTAACTTTAAGTATTTCAGCTAATTCGTCTCTTTCAGGAATTAGAATATCCTGCTCTGTCATGAGTTCGAGATCTTCGGTCTCGAGTGAATCTATTCGTTGCCGTGCAAGTTCGATTTCATTATGAACTGCAGTGTATTCTTTATTATTTTTAGTTTCAAGCAGCCTTTTTTCCTTCTGGCTTAATAATTCACGTTCTGCCTTGATTTCATCTTCTATGTTACGACGGGTTTTCCCAATCTCTATCAGTCTGCTTTCTTTTTCATCGAGGGCATTTTGTAAATCATTTATTTCCTGTTTCATTTTTTCAATTTCTTTTGGATACTCGTTTTTTGATTTCATCAATTTATCTATCTCGATATCAATCGTTTGAGCATCCAGAAGTTTTATGAAATCACTTTTCATTCTATACGCCTCCATAAGGTAGTATGGTAAATGATTACTTGAATTGCTTGTCCATTGCTATATTATATTCACAATTTATTGTTATAGTTAAATTATTTGCGATATTCGAATCATGAAGTTTTTGTTTAATTTTATTTA
>JAFGMP010000176.1 GCA_016927495.1 Candidatus Latescibacterota bacterium
AATACCACGCCTTTGGGAACTTTGACGAAATTCAGATCGCCTTTTTCCAATTCGTAATAATGTTTCGAGGAAAGATCCCTGAAATCAATGCCGTTTTTCTCCGCCATTGCAGTCCAGCCCATATCATCCCATGCATCCGGGCATGCACATTCACGCAGATAGTATTCCTGCGGCCCGGTCTCCCTCATTCCCTGAACCCAGCCGGCGACAAAATTAGGATCGGTGTTAACACCGAGTTTCTCAAATACAGCATGACCATCTTTCGGACCTGCACAGGTAAAATTAGCTTTTAGGGTAATTCTTGTAGAATTGGAATATCCGGCAGAATCGGTTTTAACAATAAGTTCTTTTGAAAGTTTCAAACCGGCGCTTTCAATTTTATCAATATCTTTTTTGGAATCAACCGAAGTTTTATAAATAAAAACTGCTTCAGGATGTTCTTTTATAAACGGATGAACGTCAAAACCGGGTCCGCTGAATTTTTCATTCGCTTTTTTAGCTAACGCCGAATGAGCACCGACAAAACCGGTAACTCCTGCTGCGGTCGATGCTTTTATAAAGTCCCTTCTTTTCATTTTTTTATCCTTTGTGATTTAAGAGTACGTTACAATTTCATGTACTGCATCCCAACCCATACCCTTCACATATGCGCTGTAAAGCCCGGGTGAAGCAAAGCCATCCCATACTACCTGGTGATTGCCCGGTTCGAGCTCATCGGTAATAAGCCTCGTTACAATCTCACCGTCACGGTCCAGCACATCGACATACACCCATTCTTTTTTTGGCAGTGATAATTCCATCACAACCCTGTTTTGAGAATCACGGCCAATATCCTTTATCGATGGTGTGCAGTCGCCGACTCGCGCACCTTTTTTCCACGCCGAATAATCGAACGGTTCGTCACACAGGTGGAAATGATCCTCGGTACCGCCATTATAATCTCTCGGCAGGTAATAGGTAACCAGCGGAGTACGTTTGAAGTCGATGAGCCGGGCAAGTTCCGCCTGCCCGTCCTTCCAGTTATAGACAGGAATATCGAAGGGATCGAGTACATCGGACATACCACGCTCGATACCAGAATGAAAGAGGCCGAAATTACCCGGTTCATGACCGGCAAGCCAGTGAGTAATGATATCCACACGGAACGGGTTAGCACCAAATATTATAATATTACTCATATAATCTCTGCTGGAAACTTCGTATGGACCGAGTTTCTCATGCGGTCCTGTTCCGAAACCGTTGCCGTCCTGACTGTAAATTCCCTCTACCATATTAAGGGCAGTCGGAGTTACACTTAATGAATCAAGCATACGTTGCACCCAGGTTTCCATACGAAGGCCGCCGTTCGGATCAGGCCTGTCCCAGCGCGGATAACCATCGGCCACATGCTGCGCATGCAATTCTTCGATTCGTTTTTCAAAATTTTTCTGGAAAAATTTATCATAACGTATACCAAAACGTTTTCTGATCTGATCATGACCGGTACACATCTGATGGAATCTATGACCGCTGATACCCTGAAGATTTTTTATCGTGGCGGTAATCCCCATCCCATGTGCTTTCATCTTGGCGATATTCACCAGAAAGGTATCAGGTTCGTTCATGGGAGACATAAAACCGATTTCTTTAAAAACAACACCTTTGGGCGTTTTAATAAAATAAAGGTCACCTTTTTCCAGTTCCCAGTAATCCATGGATGAAAGATCTCTGAAATCGATGTTGTTCTTTTCGGTCATTTCAACCCAGCCCATATCTGCCCAGGATTGGGGGCATGCACATTCTCTGATATAATAATCCCGGGGGCCGGCTTCACGCATACCGTTGACCCATCCCGCAATAAAATTGGGATCGGTATTCACACCGAGTTTTTCATAAACAGCATGTCCGTCTTGTGGGCTGGCGCATGTCCAGTTCGGTTTGACAGTAATTTTTGTGGAGTTGGGAAAACCACCCGAAGGAGACTTAACGATAAGCTCTTTAGCAAGCTTGGCACCGGCGCTGTGAATGTCATCGATGTCACGTTTTGATGCGACGGAAGTATGGGTTATAAAAACCGCTTCCGGATGTGCTTTGACAAACGGATGAAGATCGAAACCGGGCCCGGTTGTTCTTCTGGCATTTTGATGTGCCGTTGAACATGCCTGAGCCAGGATTCCGGAAAATCCTGCCGCAGTCGACGATTTAATAAAATCTCTTCTTTTCATTTTACAACCAATATCATTTAATCATGCACAAACCATTGATTTTAGTAATCATACATATTATGAAAGTGTACCAATCCATCTATCCGGTTATTATATTAAAATTTAATAATTTTACCGTACTTTGTCAAAATGTATTTAAAAATCGACCCGGGTATTAATAAAATATCTGTTGTGATACAGTGCCTTTTTTCAAACAGGATAATATATAATATGACGAAATATGAACCGTGATGGTTTACTATTAATTTATCTTTTTTATTTTTCAGAGAGCAAAAAGTTCCTTACATGACATTTTTTGTTGAACTTTAAGCCCGGTATTTATAAATATATTGACACATCTGCCTTGTTGACATATCTTTCGATTAAGTGGGAGACTACTTTAACAGTTAGCCCAAAAGAGTGGAGCGAACTTGGTTTGACGGGTTTGATCCGGACAGTGTACAGGTAATTTGCGGGATGTCCAAGAATGGAATGTCCGTTTCACTCATTTTATGTCTCGACAGAAGAGGCAAAAGAAATTCAACGTGATTTACGCGGACGGGTGGAACTCTCCAACACAATTTCATTCAAAGATGTTGAGTTTATAGGTGGTGCGGATGTTTCTTTTTTGACCGCAGTTCCCGATTCTTCCGAAGTTCCTGCCGCAGATTATGTTCATGCCCTCGATAGCGCACATTCACCTGAGCGGAAACAACAGGCAGAAATGGAGCCTGAACCGTCAGTAAGTGCTCTTGCAGTAATAGTTGTTCTGGATGCTGCCACCGGAAGTCTTGTTGAAACAGTACATGCTCAAGCCCCGGTTTATTTTCCATACATACCGGGATTATTATCATTTCGAGAGGGTCCTGCCGTACTTGCAGCTTTAGGGAAACTAAAAACATTTCCGGGCGTCATGTGTTATGATGGGTGTGGAATTGCACATCCCCGGGGATTTGGTTTGGCTTCACACATGGGCATTTTAACCGGCATACCATCGGTTGGATGCGCAAAATCCCGCTTATGTGGTACTCACGATGAACCGGGGTGGGAAAAGGGTAACTGGACAGAACTCAGGTTCAAGAAAAAACTCGTTGGATCGTGCCTCCGAACCCGTGACAATGTAAGGCCGGTATTTGTCTCTCCGGGAAACGGTTTCAGCGTGGATGGTGCACGAGACTTTGTTATGGCTTGTGTGGATAAATACAGATTGCCGGAACCGACACGGCTTGCCCATAAATATGTGACGGCGTTAAAAAAAGAACTTATAACTCACACGTAACAATACATTTGTACCGAGAGGTGGTGGAATTATGGAAATGGAATGGCCGAAATGTTTGAAATGTGAAATCGGAGAACTTGTCCCTCTCTCCGATTACGGCCGTGAAGGTTCATCGATCATGTATAAAGCCTGGGTATGTACAAATCCGGAATGCGGATATAACCTCAGGATCGATAACGGTGAAATTAGTATGGGGCGTACGATAGGCCTTTCAGGAAAATGATTTACTGAAAAATGAGAAATTTGGGTAAGAAATGTGAAAATCTCCAATCCAGGTTCGAATCTGACAGCAAAGATTGTAAGTGTCGCTGCTGCAATATTGTTATGGTTTATAATAACATTGCAGGCGCCATTTACCTATAAAGTGTCCGTGCCCATCAAATATATCGGTCTTGCAGATGGATATGTGGTTACCAGCCCACATCCTGATAAAGCGCTGGCTTTAATAAGCGGCGCGGGAAGGTCGCTTTTGGTTTACAGCATTAAAAAAATGCTGTATCCTGAAATGCATTATGCCGAGGCAAATCTTTCCGGTTTCAAAACAAAAGGAAAACATCAGATCGATCTGGATAAAAATAAAATTATTCTTGCGGATGTTGACGACTTAAAAGTTGAAAGTATACTCGATAAATCCTTTTTTTCAATCGATATTGATAAAATCGAAATTCGTACCGTGCCGGTAGATCTCGATAATCTTCCTCCCTATTCTGTTGAGAAGGATTATGTTCTTATCGGCCAACCCCAGGCAAAACCTGGTCTTGTCGTTGTTAAAGGCCCATCGGATACTCTCGATGTTATGAAAACGGTAAAAATATCTGCATTTCAGAACAATAAAGTTTCGTTAAAAGATTCGGTACTGAAAGCTGATCTCGGGAAAAATATGAGCAATCTCATTACAATTGATCCTGAAACAATTGATTTGTATTTTTCCATCGAGAAAGTCATGCAAAAAGATATAGATGGTATCCCTCTTGTTCTGGTGAACTTTCCCAAAAAGAATAAACCACATTTCACACCCGATTCTCTTTCGGTTAATGTCAAAGGGCCAGAATCGATAGTTTCGAAGGTAACATCTGATGATTTTAAAATATCGGTTCGCTATTCAACATTCAAGGAATTAACCGGCCAGGGAATAAACACGATACGACCCGAAATATCATTTCCCAACGGTATCACCCGTGTAAATGTCACTCCCGAGACCGTACAGTTTTCCGTAGAATCAGACAAAAAGTGACAATATGAACCCGTACTATCAAAAACGGACATCATAACCAACAAAAAAAATGAATATTTACTAACTTAAAAAATTATGTCAGGATACATACATACGTTGTGAACATACTTGGAATTGAAACATCATGCGACGATACGTCTGCTGCTGTATACAACCCGGAAAAAGGTCTCCTGTCTTCACTTGTTTCATCGCAACTCGAACATCTTGAATTCGGCGGTGTAGTACCGGAACTCGCAAGCAGAGCCCATCTGACTTTGATAATACCCGTAATTGAAGAAGCCCTGCGCAAAGCATCCCTGACTCTCGATGATATCGACGGCATATCGGTTACGGCAGGTCCAGGGCTTGTGGGATCACTCCTTGTCGGTGTAAGCGTCGGGAAAGCTATTGCACTATCACGTAATATTCCCATGATCGGAATACACCACATAGAAGGACATATAATGTCCAATTTTCTGGAAGATCCCCTTCCTGAGTATCCTGCGCTTGTCCTGGTTGTATCAGGTGGCCATACCGAGCTTGTCATTATGAATGAACCGCTCGATTACGCAGTCATCGGCTCCACAAGAGATGATGCGGCTGGTGAAGCATTCGATAAAGTGGCCAAACTTCTCGGACTGGGTTATCCCGGCGGCCCGATTATCGATAAAAAAGCATACGGCGGCGATAGTGATTTCGTGAAGTTTCCAGTGAGTAAAGTCCCTGATTACGAGTTTTCTTTTTCCGGGTTAAAAACGGCTGTTCTGGTGTATGTTAATGAAAAAGGCGAGGAATTTGTCCGAAAAAACCTTGCTCATATTCTGGCATCATTCCAGCATGCAGTTGTCGAAGCACTGGTAGTAAAAAGTCTGAAAGCATTGAATAAATATCGTCTTAATACATTACTGCTCGCCGGAGGAGTCGCCGCAAACAGCGCGCTCAGAACGCGTCTCAAAGCTGAAGCCGGATCGAGCGGTTTTCAGCTTTTTATTCCATCGGTAAAATATTGTACCGATAATGCAGCCATGATATCGATTGCAGGATATGAACGATTAATCCGTGGCATGAGTTCTCCATTGACACTAAGTCCCGAACCAAGGCTACCACTTTAATTTAATACTATGACAAATACTACAACACATATAGACAATCTATCGTTAAACTTACAAAATCTTGGCGTATTCCTGCTGCTTTTCTTCATTCTCTCAGCTGTGGTTTTTACTCTCTGGTATTATCGTACAACTGTTCCGCCTGTTTCCGGACTTTTAAGACGTTTTCTTATCGTACTCAGGTCGCTGGCTCTTATTATCCTGCTCATTGGTCTCGCCGAACCAATCGTAAATATTACAAAAACCGTGCAAAAGGAATCGGGATGTTCAGTGCTGCTCGATACGAGTTCATCTATGGAACGGCCGGACGACCCGACACGTAAACGGAATGCTCTTGAAGCCCTGAAAACCATTCGGTCACAATTAAAAGCGCATGCTATTTACCGGGCATTCGACAACGATGTCAGAAATCTGCAAACCGATACCGTATCTTTCGATGGCTCAGGGACAAATATTATGAACGCTCTCGAACAGACACATAAAAATGATGACATTTCATCGGTTATTCTTATATCGGACGGACGCTGGAATCTTGGACATGATCCGGGTGTATCAAATCTTTCACAGGATATACCTGTTTACTGCGTTGCGGTTGGGTCAGAAACTTCGGTAAACGATGTTATCCTTTCACGGATTTCGGCTGCTTCGGTGGGTTATGACGGCTCGGAAATTCCCGTTGAAATCCATGTATCGTCAACGGCAACCCAAAACGAAGCTCTTAAAGTCGATATATTGGAAGGCGAAACAACAGTAGCCTCAAGCATGATCTCGCTTTCGCAACTTACATCTGCGCGAACGAAAATAAATCTTTTATTAAAAGGTCCCGGAGAGCATGTTTATAAGGCTCTGGTACATCCTGTAAATAATGAACCGGTCATGAATAATTCGCGATCTTTCACCGTTCAGGTAATGAAAAGCGCATTCCGGATATTGGTAATAGCTCAGGCGCCGTCACCGGACCTTGCGTTCCTGAGGCGTGTTATTGAGTCAGATGATTCATTTGAGGGCGTTTTTGTCGTCGGCGATACCATGGGAAAACCTCTCGTTGATACGCTTCCGGGTGAGTTGTCACAATTTGATGCGTATATCGTGATTGATGGAGCCTCATCAGTCATTACTCCTCAAAACAGTGTGGAAATAGTCCGGTATGTGTCGGAAGGAGCAGGTCTGTGGCTGTTGGGTTCCACTCCTCCCGACAAAGGTTCAACCGCACTTAAACAGGCTCTTCCGGTAGTCTTTTCCAGCAACCGGGAAAAACCATCTGGCGAATTATATATGGAACTCAGCGATTTGGGACGCAGGCATTTTATTACCGCGGGTACGTTGCATGAAGACAGCGGGATCGACTGGAGCGATCTTCCACCTGTTCATTCGATTTCACAAATCGACAGAATTACCGAATCCGGCCAAATTCTCGCACAGGCTGTTGCCTCACCTGACAAAAAAATATTCCCGGCGCTGGTGGCAGGCAAATATGGAAGCGGCAAAACTGTCGTACTTCCTGTTACCGGAATCTGGAGATGGCACCTGATGATGGAAGGCGCGGGTAAAAGAGGATTCTACTCTGTATTTATCAGTGGATTGCTTCGATGGCTTACATCAGGGTCCGAGTCTTCACCTTTAACGGTTAACGCCGAATCTCTGAACTATTTAAGCGGGCAGGAGATTGTATTTGAGGGTCGGCTGTTCGATAATATTTATTCCCCTGTTTCCGGTGCGGAAATAAGTCTTGTTATCGATGAAAATCCAGCATTTAAACTTATACTCGAAGAGCATGATCCGGCAGTATATACCGGAGTTTTAAACAGCGCCGCACCCGGAGACCATACTTTCAGGGCAACTGCTTATTTAAACGGAAACCATTTTGCGGAAAGTACGGGCAAGTTTTCTGTTGAGGAATTTTCGCTTGAAATGCTCGATTCATCGCCAAATCACTCAATTTTAAATTCGATTTCAGAACGGACGGGAGGATTGAGTGTCACTCCTGCCGGAGTCGATTCGATTTTGAATCGTATTCAACCGGTCTATGTCACCGAGCGGCATAAAAAGGACCATTACATTGCCCTTAATCCCCTGATGCCGTTGATTTCACTTTTGCTGCTCGTTTTTGAATGGGGTATTCGAAAACACCGCGGAATGATCTGATTACCCCTCAATATTGAAAAAAGAAAATATTTTTTTAGATACAACTTGCATCATTTTTCCTAATTTATTATTGTCTCTAAAATGATTTCCATCCATAATATATGAGGGTAATATGGTCATCGCTGTGGTAAGCGCAAAAGGCGGAACCGGTAAAAGTACGATTACCCTGAATTTGGGTGGAGCGCTGTCATCGGAAAAGCTCAAAGTTCTCATTGTCGATTCGGACCCGCAGGGTTCGGTTGCGCAGTGGTCAAAAAAAAGCACGCAGAAAGAACCGACCATATTGGTTGAATCCGCACTATCAATTCATAAAAAAATACAGAAATTTTATGATAAATATGACTTTGTCCTTTTCGATTGTCCTCCGACGTTTAAAAAAAGAATGCATTCCGTTATACGTCTTGCGGACAGACTGATCATTCCGGTATCGCCCGGGTTAGCTGATTACTGGAGCACAAAAAAGTTACTCGACATATATTTTGAAGAAAAAGAAAAAAAACCCAAACTCGATGCGCGACTGGTTATTTCCCGTATTGACAGAAGGACAAAATCCGGACGGGAATTCCGGCCATTTCTCGAGCGTCTGAGTATTCCTATATTTGTAACCGAAATTCCACAGAGAATTGTTTTTAACGATGTCTGGAATGCCCGTATGTCGGTTGACAGGTTACAACCCAAAAGTGAAGGCGCCAAAGATTTCAGGCGGCTTGCACAGGAGGTTATGATTTGGACAGAAAAATCCGGGACAAAAAATAAATAAACAGGCACAAAATCCATATTCGAAGTTATTTACACTTGTTAATTAAATATAGGGATATCGGCATATAAATTCGATTAAGCAGTTGATACGCTATTGTGAGACATTATGAGACATTATGAGACATTATGAGTAAAAATATTAAAATCGAGGAGTTGGAGCAGCGCTGTCGCGAGGCCGAAGGAAAAATTGCCTATCTGAAAGAGGTCGAAGCGCGTGAAGCGCATATTAAACAGGTCCTGCTGGCTATCAGGAACGTTAACCAACTCATCGTGGCCGAAGACGACCCGGTACATTTAGTTGAAGGAATATGCAAACAACTGACCGAGACGATAGGTTATCTGAACGCATGGATTGTCCTGCTGAATAAAAACGATTCCGGAGTTTCAGCGACGGCCGCATCAGGATTCGACAGCAGCTTCGATATCCTTACCAAACGTATTGAACGTGGTAATTTCCCTTCCTGTATGCGACGGGCCCTTGAATGTGACACAGTCGTCGTGTTTGAAGATCCGAAAACCGAGTGTACGGATTGTCCTTTATCGACT
Organism: Candidatus Latescibacterota bacterium; assembly: GCA_016927495.1. GTDB lineage: Bacteria > Latescibacterota > Latescibacteria > Latescibacterales > Latescibacteraceae > JAFGMP01. The sequence goes on from JAFGMP010000176.1 coordinate 9,235, forward strand.
GAATATGGGGATCATACCCGATTGAGTTGCCGGATAAACCATGGTGACAAAATTTACGGTATCCTTTCGGTATCTGTCCCGGCTATTTACGCTAAAGATAAGGAAGAGCGGAACTTATTCAATGAACTCACGAGTGACCTGGCTTTCGCCCTCCACAAGATTGAGGCAGTAAAAAGTATGCGCGAAAGCCAGCGGGACTTAAAACGCGCACAAGCCGTAGCACAAATCGGTTCGTGGCGTTTTGACCTTAATACCGGTATTGTTATCGCGTCGAATGAAGCTCGCAGAATATATGGTTTGGATGAAAAAGAATGGTCGATAGAACGAGTTCAGACCATCCCCCTGAAGCAATATCGTGATGCGCTTGACAACAAATTGAAGAAGCTAATTCATGAAGGGGCGCCCTACGACATCGAATTTCAAATATGCCGGCAGTCAGACAATGCCATACGATACATACATTCGGTTGCCGAGTATGATGCTGAGCAGAACATTGTCATTGGCACAATTCAGGATATCACCGAGCAAAAAAACGCCGAATATGCGCTTCGTGAAAGTGAGACAAATCTCCTGGAGGCTCAACAAATCGCTCTTATGGGTCGATGGGAAATGAACCAGACGACACATAAACTGCAATGGTCAGATACTATTTTCGATATTTTCGAGGTGGATCCGGCGACGTTTGATGTCAACTATGAGGCATTTCTTAATCTTGTTCACCCTGATGATAGAGAAATGGTAAATCAAGCTTTCACCCAATCAGTTATCAACAGGCAATCTTATAATGTTGAACACCGACTGCTGATGGGGGACGGACGAATAAAATGGCTGAATGAGAGGTGTCGTACAGATTATGATGAACAGGGACGACCCATTCGTTCCGTGGGTATTGTGCAGGATATTACAGAGCGTAAGCAGGCTGAGAAAGCTATACGACAGCAACATGAGCGATTGGAATTCGTTATCGACGGTTCCCGACTGGGGACATGGTCATGGAATGTTCAGACGAATGAAACCGTCTTTAACGAAACATGGGCTGCGATGCTTGGTTATACACTTAAAGAACTGACACCTTATAGCTATGAAACATGGAAAAAGCTTGTTCATCCTGACGATTTGCCGCAGGCTGAGAAATATTTAAATCGCTGCTTGGAAGGAAAAATACCCGATTACGAATGTGAATTCCGCATGAAGCACAAGGACAGGCATTGGGTTTGGATTCTTGACCGGGGCCGTGTTATGACCCGTGATATCGAAAACAAGCCTATTTCTATGTTCGGCACACATGCCGATATTACTGAGCGCAAACGTGCAACAGAAACCATCAGGGAACGTGAACAATTCCTTCGCACGATACTCCAGACCACAGCGGACGGTTTCTGGGTAGTTGACAGTGAAGGAAAGATTACCGAAGTCAACGACGCATATTGTGCAATGTCCGGTTATGAGCGATATGAGATAATGTGCATGGGCATCGGTGATCTGGACGCTGAGGAGACACCGGAGGACACTGCAGCCCGAATTGAAAGAATCATTGTAAGCAGATCTGAAATTTTCGAGGCGCGACACCGGCGCAAGGACGGCAGCATATTACCCGTTGAAGTCTCGGCCACCTTCATGCAGGAGTATGGTGGACAATTTGTGTGCTTCTGCCGGGATATGAGTGAGCGTAAACGTCAAGATGAGCATATCGAACTGCTCGGCCGGATGCTCGACGCTGCACCTGCAGCAATTACCATTCATGACACCGAAGGTCGGTTCGTTTACGTAAATCAGGAAACATTGTCTTTGCATGGTTACGACAACATAAACGAATTTCTTGATATCAATCTGCATGAACTGGATGTACCCGAAAGCGAAGCATTACTGGCAGAACGTTTCAAGCAAATCGCTGAGGAAGGCGAGGCTCGTTTTGAAGTATCCCATTACCGCAAGGACGGCTCAACTTTCCCCCTTGAAATATTGGCAAAATCCATCGATTGGCATGGAGAACCCTGCGTTCTCAGCATCGCTACCGACATCACCGACCGTAAACACGCTGAGGAGGCATTACGTGAGAACGAAGCTAAGTTCCGCGGAATGGCTGAGAATTTATCGGATGTACTATTCATTACCAACATTCAAGGAAGTATCGATTATATCTCACCTTCGGCCCAAAAAATATTCTTCCGGGAAGCCGCAGAGATGATCGGACATCCATTTTTTGAGTATCTGCAGGATAAGCAAATTCCTATTGCGATAGAGCAATTTAAACACACACTGTCCTCAGGTGAGCGTACCATCAATTTTTCACTGGAAATGAAAAGAAAAGACGGATCAAACTTCTGGGGCGAGTTGAGCGCATCCACTTTGAGTAAGGGAAAAAGCATCATCGGTACGCTTGGCGTGATTCGCGATATCACCGAGCGAAAACTGGCGGAGGAGGAACTACGCAAAAAGTCGGAAGCGATGGAAGCCTCGACAGAAGGTATGGCGATTCTCGATGCCGATGGCAAATATATCTATCTGAACGCCGCTCATGCAATAATCTACGGTTACGATGATTCTAGTGAGCTAGTGGGAAAAAGTTGGCAGGTACTTTACGATCAACCGGAACTCGGCAGGTTTGTCAACGAAATCATGCCGGTTTTCCAACGTGAAGGCGCCTGGAGCGGTGAAGCGATAGGCAAAAAGAAAGATGGAAGCGCGTTTCCGCAGGAAGTCTCCCTGACCGCGCTTGACGATGGCGGACTCATTTGCGTCGTTCAGGATATCACAGAACGCAAAAAGGCAGAAAATGAACTGCAAAGACATGAAAGTCAGTTGCAGCAGATATTCGAAATTTTGCCCATTGGACTATGGTTAGCCGACAAAGACGGTACATTACTGCGCGGCAACTTGGCAGGTGTGAAAATATGGGGCGTAGAACCGCATATGGCAATTTCCGAATATGGCATTTTCAAAGCCTGGCGATTGCCTTCCCACGAACCTGTCCGACCTGAGGATTGGGCCCTGGCGAAAACTATTCGCAACGGGGTCACTATTGTCGATGAGCTTCTGGAAATCGAATCCTTTGACGGTAAGAGAAAGACCATATTAAACTACACAGCGCCCGTGTTGGATAACAACGGTAAGGTCGACGGCGCCATTGTGATCAATTTGGACATCAGCGACCGCCAGGCGCTCGAAAACCAACTCCGCCAGGCCCACAAAATGGAGGCTGTCGGACGCCTTGCCGGGGGTGTGGCACACGATTTTAACAATATGCTCAATGTCATACTCGGAAATACTGAACTGGTTATTCATGATTTACCAACTGACAGCCCTATACATGACGATCTGAATGAAATCCGAAAAGCCGCCGAGCGCTCTGCTGACCTCACCCGTCAATTACTTGCTTTCGCCCGGCGTCAGACAGTAGCGCCTAAAGTACTTGATCTCAACAATACCATCGAATCCATGCTCAAGATGCTTGGAAGGCTTATCGGAGAAGACATCGACCTGCTTTGGAAACCTGCAAAAAACACGGAGCCAGTCCGCATCGATCCTGCCCAGGTCGATCAATTGCTCGCTAATTTAGTCGTCAACGCCCGAGATGCCATAGGCCATAATGTGGGCAAAGTCACCATCGAGACAGACCTGTTCGAGTTCGACGATGATTATTGTACAACGCACACCGGTTTTGTTCCTGGCCGCTATGTCATGCTGGCTGTCAGCGACGACGGCTGTGGAATGGACAAGGAAACCACGGCGCAAATCTTTGAACCGTTTTTCACCACCAAAAAGGTCGGTGAAGGAACGGGCCTCGGTTTATCCACCGTGTACGGTATCGTCAAACAGAATCATGGGCTTATAAACGTCTACAGCGAATATGGCCAGGGAACTACTTTTCGGATTTATCTGCCTGTATATCCAGACGGCTCGTCTGAAGAGGATAAGGAAAAGTACGCGGCCGCACCAATATTACGTGGTTATGAAACAATAATGTTGGTCGAGGATGAACCGGCTATCCTGTCTCTTGGGAGAAGAATGCTCGAACGGCTGGGATATCATGTGATAGCCGCTTCCACACCGGGCGAGGCCATTCGACAGGCCGAAGAACATGCCGGCAAGATCGACTTGCTTATTACCGACGTGGTTATGCCGGAAATGAACGGACGTGATGTGGCCCAAAACCTGCTCTCGCTTTACCCGAATATTAAAAGCCTGTTCATGTCCGGTTATACCGCCAATGTCATCGCTCATCAGGGCGTTCTGGACGAGGGTGTACAATTCATCCAGAAACCGTTCTCGATGCAGGATCTTAGTCGAAAAGTGCGGGATGTTCTGGACGAGTGAGAAAAAAAATAATAATTTCTTACACATTTCACTTTACCGATGCACCATATGGTTTGATACAGTACTTCAATCGGATTCGTTTCAACAATTTTTATTATATTTTCAGTTCAATTGTTTGTTTATAAACAGGGATATTCAATGTATCAGGAAGATATGCTTGATTATTTTCAGTCAAAAATGAAAAAAGTCAAAAAAAACTATTCATCAGCCCTGAAAAAAAACGATCCTGATGGTGTTCACGATTTACGGGTTGATTTGAAACGGCTTAAGGCATATTACAACCTGATTGAATCAATAAACCGGAATTTCAAATCAAAAAATGAATTTAAAATCTTTAAAATAATAGCAGATAATACCGGATGTTTACGTGATACCCAGGTTCAGAAAGACCTGATAAAAAAAATGAATGAATCATTGATGCCGGATATTCATGAGTATCTGCAATTTCTCGTAACTATTGAAAAACACCATTATGAGTTATTCTGCAAATTTTCGCAATCAAAACCTCTCGAAAAACTGAAAGACAGTACGAATAGTATAACACATGCCCTTAAAAACATTAGTCCGGTACGAGCGGAAACCAGGGCGCAGGGACGTTTTTTCAATTTGCGAAACAATTTAATTCTTTTAAGCAGCAACCGCAGGCTAAGTGAAAATATCCTGCATAAGGTGAGAAAACAAACAAAAGAAACCCACTATACTCTTGAGATAATCAACCACAGCTTTCACATTTTCCCGGACTGGAAAGAATTTACAGATGAGATAAGTAAAGTGCATAAACTCCTCGGCGACTGGCATGATTTGGATGTCGGTCTGATAACACTCCGTAATTTTATAAAGGATAACAAGGGCAGTCTTCCCGATGAACCATACGCTATACTCGCAAAACACATACAGGACAGTAAAAAGGATTTACGGACTCATTTCCGAAAAACCTTTAACGAATTTATCCGGGCAGCGTCTCATTATGAATTGTGAAACAGCGTCGGGAAGATTGTGAGAACATGGGTTCACTTTCAGTCAATTATCGCCTGGTATGTAAGTATCCTGAATTTCCGGTGTTGTGATTTATCACCTTCACCTCTGATCTGACTCATGAAAATTCCAATCAATTCTTCTTTCGGATCTATCCAGAAAAGGGTATGATAAGCGCCGCCCCAACCGAAAGTTCCGACAGACTCGATGTCTCCCGGATAAAAACGGATTCCCACACCGAATCCGTACCGGTCACCATGAGTGGCACGGGTATCATCCGATTCTCTTAAAATATCGATTCCTCCGGTTGTATCGTGTGTCATCAGTTCAACCGTCTTCCGGCTCAGTATGCGAACGCCATCCAGTTCTCCCCCGTTTAATAACATCTGGCTGAAACGCGCATAATCTTTGACAGTGGAACACAGACCCCCACCGCCCGAAAAATATGTATGAGGACCAGTATACATTGCATCGACAGATTCCTGCGATTGTCTGTCCAGACCGCCATTCTTGTTTTTAATGTAGTATGTAGCGAGACGGGACAGTTTTTCATCCGGTGGGAAAAAGTACGTATCGTTCATCCTCAGCGGTTTAAAAATCCGTTCCCTGAAAAATTCATCGAGTGTCATGCCGGACACAATTTCGATAAAATAACCAATTACATCATTCGACAGGCCGTACGACCATTCTTCTCCCGGATTATGCTGCAGCGGAAGCCCGGCCAGTTTTTTCACCATGTCACCGATCATGCCATCAGTGGACTGTAAACCACTGGAAACTCCGGCATTTGTATAAAATTCAGAGAGTTTGCCACTACCATAGGTTATCCCGGATGTATGATTTAACAGGTGACGAATCGTAATTTCTCCTTGTGCAGGAACGAGTTCAAAGGAATCACCATTATTTGATGATTTGATGACTTGCATATTTGAGAATTCTTTTATATATTTACCGATGGGATCACTGAGCAAAAAACAGCCCTCCTCATAGAGCATCATAGCCGCGACTGCGGTAATTGGTTTAGTCATGGAGGCTATTCTGAAAATAATGTTCTCAGTCATAGGCTCGCCTGTCCCGAATGCCGTTTGTCCATATGATTCCATATGGACAATTTTTCCGTGACGGGCGATCAATGTTACACAACCGGGAATCCGGTGGCTGTCGACATATTTCTGCATAACGGGTGTTATACGTGCCAGCCTTGCAGATGACATACCAACCTGTTCCGGAGTTGCAGACAGCAATCCCTGAGCAATTGAAAACCGAGGAAGAATCAACAGGATGAGCATTTGACATACAGTAATGTAATAACTTTTTTTCATAAATTTATCCTTTCCGGATTATTATTTTTTTAGCTGTAAGGCACTTATGGTAAATTTAAGAATTCTGATACACTATAATATCCATTTATAAGAGCATGTAAAAATTATATAATACCTAACAAAAGTTCTATTATATTATTAAGACAACACAAACAGGTGACGAAAAATGTCTTTATACGGAAAATACATACATTCTGTATGGTTTGACGTAAAGATCACTTAACACAGCTGATTAAACAACACTAAAATTACCAATGATCAATATGTGTAACTTATACGATTAGATATAATATAAATAGAAAGGTCAGGGCAGCATGAGATTAATTTCCCTGAATGAAATAGAACCCAATATGGTTCTTGGAAAATCAATTTACAGTTTCAACAATAAATTGCTGCTCGGCGCGGGATTTCGGCTGTCATCCGAATTTAAAACCAAACTGGTGGAAAGAGGATATAATCACATATACATTATGGAAGAAGGAACGGAAGACGTTATCCCTGAAGACATCATTTCCGATGAAGTAAAATATCATGCCAAATCCCGTATCAGCGACGAAGCCGAAGAGGTGCATTCTCTTCTGAAAATAAAAGACATCAGCCATAAAAAAGTATATGATTTATTACGAAACGGATATTTGAAAAATGTGAATATTACCTATGAAATGAAAAAGGTAGTAAATGAAATTTTTGCCGATATAACGAGTATGGGTGTGACAACACTTAATACTGCATTATTCAAGTCAAAAGACAGCTATCAGATGGACCATGCATTAAATACAAGTGTTTTATCAATACTGATCGGGAAAAAATATGGTTTCAGCAAAGAGGAACTGTTGAGTCTCGGGCTTGGAGCTTTTCTTCATGATTTTGGTAAAATCGTTCTTGAAAAAATCAGATCCGCAAACCCGAATTCAAAAACAGCAGATGAACTCCTGAATGAACATCCGACCTTCGGTTATCTTGTCGTCCATAACAGTAAAAGCGCATCACCTATCGTGTCTCAAATTATAAATCAACATCATGAATGTCAGGATGGTTCCGGTTTTCCGATAGGCAGAAAAGGGGAAAATATCCCTCCGACAAGGTCGGTACAAAGAAAACTGAAAGGTGGGATTTTCAGGCTTGCCGAGATTGTAAGCGTAGCAAATGCCTATGATAACCTTGTAATGAATCCGCTTACGGATAAAGCGCTTTCTCCGTCTGAAGCGATAAAACAATTGATATTAAACGCAGGAACAATGTACAACAAACATATAGTAAATACACTAACCACTATTATTCCCTTTTATCCGGTAGGCACACTCGTAAGAATTAAAAATATAGCTGATCAATCTCTGATCGGATACAGAGGAGTTGTGGCAAAAATAAATAAAGATATGTTAAATAAACCTTTTGTAATACTAATTTATAATAAATCAATGAAACGAATAAAACCCAAACTGCTCGATACAGCTAAATTAAAAAACGTCGACCTTGAACTGGTATTGTGATTTATATTATACCGGTTTTTTTTAAAATAGCCGAGGTGTAAGGGCGCAGCATTCTGTGCCCCTACCTTTTAAAATTTTTTCCATAAATTTGAGCTTTTTAAGAAATTCTTACGGCTGTGTGATCAAATTCATAAAAAGTTTTTTTGTAACTGCCGTATGTGGTTTGTCCGAAACCAGTCCGGTTACGATATCCAGAGTGGATAAAAATATTTCACCTTCACCCAGTTGAATATGGCTTAACGATTCGAGAATCTCTTTCGAATGCTGGCTTCCGAGTGCAACAATTGTTTCCACACCCCAGTTGTGAAGCCGTATCCCCGATACATTCCGGGTATAATACAATGCCTGATATTCCCAGTTCATCGCCTGAGCCTGAGGCAATCCGTCAAGGTATGGACTGTAACCCACAAAATACCTTCCAAGCTGACCGTGAGTTATAATTCCACCTCCCTCGTACGTGGGAGGTTTGGAATAGGAAATTTCGTTCAACAATTCAGCCCATCTGTCGGCATGATCGAGAACGATCAGTTTCGCACCACCAATGACGTCGGCCAATATATCCCGATATATGCTTTTATCCTCGTCCCTGAAATCGTGTGTTCCGACAATGATATATTTATTTGTACTGCTACCTCTTCTATAATCCGTTACTGTTATCCCGGTATTTTTGTTGAGAAATGATCTGACAGCGCCGTCATTTTCCATAACCAAGATATCCGGTAGGCTTCCGGTGCCTTCTTTATGGTCAACGGCAAAGATATTATCAAAGCCGGCGGCTTTCTCCCGGATACCGTCGGTAATCACAGCATTGAGCTTATAATAACCGGGTATACGAACTTCCGGCAGTACAACCTCCTCGACAAGCAATTCTCCGAACACTTCGCCTCCGCTGATGTTAACCGTGTACTTTTTATCGAACAGCCTGTTACCATAAGGATCGAGATAATCGAGTTTAAGAAAATACGTACCTTTCAGGTTTTCCTCATTGATTATAAAGATATCAGCCACCGGGATTGTTCCGACCGGCATAACCTTCTCCCTCAGCTTTACCGCCACATACAGCGGTTGGGTATAGTACTGAAGGATAGACGGATCGGCAGTAGGATTGCGATACATATCCACAATATCGGTGCGTGTTCCGCCCGAAGCCCACCCATTGAGCACATACGCATCGGAAAAGTTACCCATACGGATGTTTTCGATGTTACGGCCGTGGAAGTAATGCAGGTTTCTTCCCATACTCAGAGTCAGATCATCCACAGTCGGGTATGCAGGTCTGAAACCTGCTTCATCGAGGAAATTATCATAGTAATCGAACCAGTCGAGGTGCTCCATTTCACGAAAACCTGTCGCACCGGTGACATCCAGACGTTCTTTGATTTTCTGCAGACGTACCATGGTGCCGAAAGCACCCTCTTCACCCCAGAAAATGACCTCATCGGTTGGAACACGGGGCAGTGAATCGTTACGTACTATGGTGTAGCGAAGGTAAAACCGCGGATTGTTATAATTATCATCGACATAACCGGCATTGGAAAACCAGTGGTGATGATCCCACCAGCCGTGATAATAGAATGTATCATCGAACGGCCTCATGTGGAGTTTATACGGATCTTTCGGGAGGAAGTCGGTCGCCTCTATATCACGGTTACGGTCGCTGTTGTATGTCAGGATTCTACCCGGATCAAGCTCGTGCACCATGCGCATGTTACGTTCGTCATCATCATCCGGTGGATTTCTTGCCTCGTTTTTCAGGTTCCAGATAAGCAGCGACGGCCGTGATCTGTCCCTTATAACATTACGCCTGAGTTTTTCACGGCGCCAGAAAAGCGCCTGCTCATCGGGACCATCGATATTGTCATCTTTATTGGGGGCAACCCTGTATCCGCCCGGTTCCTCATATGCAAAAACACCCATTTTATCGCACCAGTCCATGGAACGCGGCTGGCCTATGGCACGGTGATAAAGCATCATATTATAACCAAGGTCGATACAGGTTAATATATCCTTCTTCGCCATTTCCTCTGTGGCAAACATCCCGTTTGTCGGCCAGAAGCCACGGGTCATGGCTGCCATGATGAAAACACGCTTTCCGTTGAGATAAAAACGCGGGTCGCCGTCTTTGGTCATGATATCGAACCATCGGAATCCGAACTCCTGAGACGTATTATCCATAATATCCCCGCTTTTGGCCGCGAATACCACCGAGGCTTCATACAGATTTGCTTCCTTTACAACACGGTGTCCGGCAAATTCCCACAATTTCGCTTTCGGAGCTTTCACATAAAATGAAACCTCGATGCCGTCGGACGGGACGGTACATGATACTGTATTTCTCCATATCTCACGGGCTGGCAGCCCTTTTTCATGGACACTCAAAGTAAGTGTCCCCTTCTGCTCTCTCTGTGATGAATTATCTAGCTTAACAAACACTTCGATTTCTTTGATTTTCGGTTTGTTTTCAACATAGATGTCGTCCACATGAACCGCATCAGTGGCGATTAGCTTCACATCACCGGTAATTCCGCCAAATCCATGCACAGCCGGAACGAGATTTTTTCCCCAGCGCATAAGAATGTTATCGTTCCAGGTGAAATTACCTACCGGATCGGTTATGCGAACATCGAGACGGTTTTTGCCGATAAATGTTACCGCACCGGTGGCGTCGACCTCAAACGGTGTGTTGCCGATTACATCGTAACCGACCAGCTTACGGTTTACGAATACTTCGGCGCGAAGGTTTACAGCAGTGAAATCGAGCAATACCCGTTTGCCTTCGAGTTTCGGGTCAAGTTCAAAAGTTGTGCTCCACCATGAAACGCCGCGGTAATCGCCGCCCTCATCTGGGATTGCACCCCCGATAGCTCCCCAGAAATACGCCTCGACAGTTCCCGGCACATCCACGATTTTGTCACAGGCTTTTTCAAACTTTTCCCATCCACACGTCGGAGGATTGACCGGTATTGCCGATAAATCCACGGGCGGCATATAGATGTCGTCATCCACCCAGACAGCAGCATGATCCAGCCAGAGTTTCCATCCCGATCCCGAGAGTTTCTGCTCGTACCGTCCCGGATCACTCGATATGACGGAGCTTCCTAACATCAAAAGTAAAATACTGAATACTACAATTCTCCATAACCCGTACGGTGATTTCATTGTCTCTCCTTCGATAGCGAATACTATTATGATTGATAAATATACAGGGGTATTAAGTTGCTGACGATTTTCCTGATACAAAAACTTTGATTTTTTTAGCTCCTTTCAGAGCCGCTTTCATGTCAGATTCATCCAGGTCAAGATGAAATGGATATCTTACGGTAACACTGTAATCCGTTAGCATTAAGCATTCTTCCTCTATTTCTTCAAAACTCCCATCAATGGTACAACACATCCTATTTAAAATTAACAGATCATGAGACCTTGTTATGGTTTTCCCATGAAATAACAAAAAGCCCTTTAAATATTTTTCAGCGGATTGTTGACAGTGATAACATATAATTTCAACCGGTATCGGTCGCATATTTTGCAGAAATTCCGCAGATAACAAGTCCGCATCTGCAATATTAAACCACTCTCTGGCAACATCTCGATTATCCAATGATCAATACTCCCCGATTAATAATTTCGTACTCGAACGTGTTTTTTATTGCTGCTCTTTCATTAAAATCTTTTTCGTCATACACCAATATATCAAACGCCTGAGAAAGGTTACATGCAAGTTCACGTCTTATATCACGCATGATTTCAATTTTTCTTCTGTTTTTTATGTCGGTTAATACACAAAGATCTATATCGCTATCCTTGTCCGGTGCACCATGGGCATACGAACCAAAAAGAATAATTTTCGTTATTGAGAGTTTATCGCGAAATTTATTCCCAGTAACTTTGATAGTATCTTTAATGTCTATCATCTGTCAACACTCCTTTTAATCATTCACTACATAATTTATTTTCAAATATACATGAATTTTATGTGCAATCAATACTAAATTGGTCAGGCATAATTACCCAAATAACCGGAATTTAAAAGAAGGTTATTCAAAGAATGTATAAAAAATGCTTGGAAAAGAGCTCGGAAAAGGGAATATTCGATAATATAAAAGAGTCTTTTTGAGCTTAACCATCTATTACAGTTACCGCCTCATACTATACGGAGAAAATACACATGAATCGCAGAAATTTTATAAAAGATATCGGTTTATCTACATCAGTACTTTCCCTGTCCGGGTGCGGGGCTCAATCAGTTCAACAACTAAATGAAATCAGTGTCCCATCAGGTACCATGCCCATGAAAAAACTGGGGAAAACAAGCATCGACATTTCCCTGCTCGGTTTTGGGGCACACCTGAAAGAGGAGCTTGTCAGACAGCCGAAACTTCGGGACAGAATGATCAAACTCGGTTATGAGGGCGGTATCAATTTATTCGATGTCTACAACCGTGACGAATACCGCCAGTACAAACCGATGAGCAAATCGATCCGCGAATTCAGGAAAAATATCATACTCTCGCTTTATGCCATAAACGGCACGAAAAAACTCATATCGGATGTGGAGTATGCGCTTAAAACCTTCAAAACCGATTACATCGATTTGTACCGTTTCAGACCGGTAAACGATACCAGCATTTCCATAATGGAAAAATATAAACAGGAAGGCAAAATACGGGCACTCGGTGTTGCTGCACATTCTGCCGAAATACTGACCAAGTATATCAATACCTATGGCGGCAGTATCGATTATATATTTGTCATCTACAATTTCCACCATGGCAGATTTATTATGAGTGCGGAGAAAGACGATAGCGAGGCGCTGATAAATCGGTGCAAGCGTGATGGAATAGGTATCATCGGGATGAAACCCATGGGCAGCGACGCTATGATAAAGTTTGCCCATGAACGGGGCTATTTCAATAACAACGGCCCCAATATTGCACAGTCGATGCTGCGGTATGTATATCGACGTCAGGAAATCAATGCGGCAGTCACCGCCATGAACACTATCGATGAGGTACTTCTGAATCTGAAAGCCGTCTATTCACCGACTATCAGCGAAAACGAGATTGAAAAGTTACAAACACTGAGCAGAAAAGCCTCTGAACAAAAGGGAGCATATCTGCCAAAGCATTACCAGTGGCTTGAAAGCTGGGTTTAATAAATAGGATATATAATGTTAGGTCAAAATACAGCAAAAATATCGATAATCATTCTTACCATAATGCTTTCCGGTTGCTTACCGGGTGTGCGCCAAAATAAATTGATGGTGGAAATCGGCCAACCCGTGTATTATATAAGCGAAGATGGCTCTCATTTTGTGGCAAGATACGGTTCCCTGTCCGATAAAAGCTTACACTTTGTTAAAGTACAGTTGCCCGATGGCCGGGAATATACACTGCCTCAGGTAATCTCTGCGTCAGGTGTCAGATATACGGATGAACGAGAACTCGTCTGGTGGACTCATCAAGGAACGGTCCGTGTTGATGCCAGAAATTCCGAAGGCAACTGGGTAACTATACATAATGAATTACGTGAAACCACCGATTCTGAATTTAAATAGTAACTCGTATATATAATTGGCTTTAAAAAAAAGGAGTTGGCAAATTGAAAAGATTACTACTGACATGCTTTGTGTTCCTAATATGTTTTGCCGGAAGTCTGATCGCCGAAAATCTGCCCCCCTATACGAGCATGGTGTATCCCGGTGTGGATGGTAAACTGGTATATGTACCCGATGAACAGGGAAATATCATTCCCGATTATTCTTATGCGGGTTACTGTTGCGGTGGTGTAACCCTGCCATATGTTCCGGTACGGGAGACTGTATGGCCTGTGGAGGGCGATAACGCAGCCAACATTCAGGAGGCGATTAACCGCGTTTCCGAACTGCCATTGGACAACAACGGATTCCGTGGAGCGGTATTGATAAAGAAAGGCTACTACAAGTTATATGAACCAATACACATAACGGCAAGTGGTATCGTGCTGCGCGGCGAGGGTATGAACGGATCGGGTACTACCCTGATCGCTATGACCACAGATGAATTGAAAACCGGAAACACTTTCCGCAGTTCGGCGCTTATAGTAATTGACGGGCAACAGAAGATTGAACCGGATACCGGCAAAAGTGTCAGGATTGTTGATGAGTTTGTGCCGTTCGGAGCGAAGTCATTCCGGGTTGAATCGGCAAAGAAATTGAAGGTCGGTGATACGGTAATCGTACGTCGCAAAACCACCCGTGAATGGTTTGAAACACTCGAACTCGATATCGACAACGACAAGTGGGGACGAGGTGAAGTTGCCTGGAGCCATGATTTCGACCGGGTAATAACCGGTATCGACAGAAACATCATAACGGTTGATGTACCGATTACCTGTCCCATAGAGGCTCGCTGGGGAGGTGGTGAAGTTATCCCATACACGGAATACCGTATTTCGAAGGTTGGGGTGGAGAATCTTATGGGCATCTCCGAATACGACCAGACAAAACGTATCGATACGGCAACCAACATCGACCGTATACCGTTTTACACCGACGAATACTACAATGACGAAAACCACTACTGGACATTTATCCGCATGGATAATCTCACCAACGGTTGGGTTCGGAATGTGACTCAAAAGCATTTCGCCATGAGTCTGGTGTCGGTGGAAAGCGGCTGCAAATGGATTACGGTTCAGGACTGTGTTTCACTGGACCCGATATCCATGAGAAGCGGAGGACGGCGGTTTATTTATCATATCAGCGGCCAGCTCTGCCTCGTGCAGCGATGCACCTCTGACCTTGGACGTCATTCGTTCGTTATGGGCGGCAGGCTCACTACCGGCCCGAACGTGTTCCTCGATTGTACAGCGACGCGACCGTATTCCACCAGCGAACCGCACTCAGACCTGGTTGCTGGCGCTCTCTACGATAATATCCACGCACCCCTTTCTCTCCGGTATGCGGCCTCTACCATACAGCGCTGGATGGCGATCTGGGGTGTACTCTGGAATTGCGAGGGCATGTATATCTGTCAGAAGCCGCCGGTGGGACAAAATTTTGCATTCGGGCACATCGGTATCCATGCGGTGGTTTTTAATACCAACCTTGTGGATCACCGGTTTCCCAACGGACATATTGAGTCCTGGGATAAACATGTAGCGCCGCGGAGTCTCTATCTGAAACAGCTCGATGACCGGCTTGGCTCTGAGGCGGTAAGGAATATAGCTGTGCCGAGCCAGCTTATCGATCCGTCGAACGAACCATGGGGCGGCAATGCGGAAGGAGTTCTGCTGAGATAAATAAACGTTCGTTTATAGATCATATATCTTATGGATATATGCAATTTCCAACCATGAAGAATTTTTTAATAGTGGGAAGGTTTTTCTTCATTAACTTCAGTTACTTCATGGTGCATATTTTTTTTAAATCAAATTTTTGTGATTGAAGCTTGAGTTCATTCATTTTTAACCATGAAGCGATTATTTAGTAAAATTATTAAAAAAAACTTGACTACATTAAACCAGTACATGGAGGTCATTAAGAGGTAATTTCAATATTTTCAGCACCTTCATGGTGGTTAATCAAAAAATTCCATCACCACTCGACAAGCGGTTTCACCTTCCAACTCTCAACGATTTCACCATCCTCCCAATGCGGTGATAGAAGTATTGCTAAACGAACATTTTCGGTCTGATTTTCAAGATGAACCATCAGCCGTTTGACACCCTCATTTGTTTTCTGAGGCGGTTTCTGTTCGGCAGATTCAATGGTAAACCGAGCGCCTTCGGGACTGAGTATACGGGCGGTGAGTTGTTTCCCTTTCTGTTCAAGCACAGCGATGCTGCCATCGGGATGTATGTCGGCATCGGTTGTCATGCCCCATGAAATATCACAGGATTTGCTTATTTCGAATTCATCCTGAACGAGAACAGCACGGCGGCTGCCAACCATTGCTACACCCCTTGTCACTTTGTTTACAGCAGGTATATAAGCAGCGCTCAGGTCTACGGTGACAAATGCAGACTCAGGTTTGGAATCGAATTTCAGAAAGTGTGCATTCGCCAGTTCATCCTGATTTGCGTTGTTCACCATCGGTACATTGTGGCTAAATGAACTGTTGCGATAATATGACCAGCGTTTCCCGCCGGTCTTTTTGGTCAGATAATAGAAGTCGAAATATCCCGGCAGACTGTAATCATCCGCACCAAGATCCCGTGCCCACCGTACCCCGAGAGCATCGAGTTCGAATGTGCCAAGGTCAAGCTGAGAATGGTTAAAAGTGTTGTCGCCTGCTTTAACACCGACAAACAGCGCATCGGGATTTTCCCATTCGCTCCTGAACACGGCAACCTCGACATGACCGCGGAACCGTTTGTCAAGGCTGGGTTTAACCGACTTCCCGGGAATATCCGCATACCACATGAGATGTTCGGTTCTTGCTCCGTCATTTTCTATCATTTCGGTTTCACGGTCGGCGATAAACCGGATATTAAATGTCCGTGCCAGCCAGAAAAGAGGGGGCATGCTTCTTATATGGTTATTCTCAGGGCTGTCGGCAAAATTCAGGTACAAACCGGTGGGACCTGAAGTATAGATCGGGAAAAGGCCTGTTTCCGAAAGGCCATCGATTTTTGTCAGACCGTAATCGGTTCCCAGAGCCGATTCAAGAGCAGACAACCCGTAAGCCGCATACATGGTTGCATATCCCCAGTACGATGGGCCTTCGGGCCAAGCACCGTCCGGACCATAGGTCACAAGAGCGAGCGGTAAAGACTTTACCGCATTTGGTATTACAACTTTTGCGTATTCGGGGTCGCTCTCTGCGATTGCCAGCACACCTATTATCAGGCCACCGTTGCACACAAGGTTCCAGTTGTGGTTATAGGATACCCATTCGGCAGGTTTTCCCGAGGGATTACCGATGCCGGTATAGGCCATAACACCCTCTTCAAGTCCGTTCTTAATCAATCCGTATTTAATCATTTTTCGGGTATCTTCGGAAAAATAATGATAAAACCAGTCATAACCGATTCCTGCCGCATGACATGATTCGGAAACATCGAGGAACGAAAACGGAGGGCGTGAATCTTTATCCTGATTATTTTTATATTTTGTTTCTTTAGGGTAAATAATTGCAAGGGAGGGGGTCCAGTTTTCGAGGGAACAGAACTCCAGCAGGTCTTTTTCGGCTTTTTGTGCGTATTTTTCTTCTCCTGTTAGACGCCAGGCAAAACCGAGGGTATACATCCGGTTCATGCATTCCCTGCTTGTAAACATAAGACGTGCCCCTTCTTTGAGTTCGTACGATAATGTGGGTTTACTGCAGTATTCATCAGCCTTTTTCAGTATCGTGCTTACAAATGCCCTTATTTGAGCATCGCTTTTTTGAAGCGATTTGATGCGATCGAGTTCTGTGTCATTCATCATAAGCCGGGGATGTGACCTGTTAAGCGTCGAAAGCACTTCATTTGAGAAGGGATAACGTACCGGTGATTGACCGAAAGCTGTATGTGAAAAAAATAATATCGGACTCACGGTAAAAAAGGAAAGAACGAGGTTATTTATAAGTCTATTACCCATATGCATAATTGTCCCCGCATTCAGTTTTACAGTTATTCTTAAAATATGGTTTCTTAAAATACTACATAAAGATACTGAACTTCAAAAGCTTTAAATAAATTATTTAACACTATTTCCTGCATAAGTCAATAAGTCTCATTTCGACAACTTGCTTTTTTTATTAAACAACTTGCCAATTGTTAAGGGAAATGGATATATTAAAGCGTTCTGAAACACGAAATAATATACACATGGTACATAACATTTATGGCGCGAAAAAAAAAGCACACTAAAACAATTTCTGTACAACATCCTCATAAATCTACTGTCTCTCTGCCCGGCAGAATATATGCAGTTCTTCTGACAATAGCCCGAAGAAAGGATATAACATGGATACTGCTGCTGCTCACAGTTATCACTATTGCAGCCTACTATCCAGATCAGGCGGATGACTATGATACATGGTGGCACCTTAAATACGGCGAATATTTTGTCACAAACGGCACATGGAACATCGATCATTCGAGTTTTTCATGGACACCCTCGATTGCCGAATGGAAAAAACTGACATGGCTGGGTAGCTCTCTGATATTTCTCGCCTACAAAGTTGCTTCCTATCAGGGATTACATGTGCTGCGCCTGCTTATTTTTACCGGGATTGTGCTCCTTGTTCTCCTGTTTAAAAAACGTCTCGGCGAATCGTTTGATTTAACATACATGGCCGGATTACTGCTTATTGCCGTTGCAATCAATCCCACAGCGATATATCTGAAACCGGAGATGTTTACCATTCTGTTTTTCGCTGCCATTGTGTACGTCTATTTTACATCGAAACTGATAACGAAAAACCTGTTTTATGTTTATCCTTTTATTTTTGTTTTGTGGATGAATACCCATGCCGGATATGTCGTCGGGCTTGTTTTTATCACCGGTGTACTGACAGGTGAAGCAACGGCGTTTCTTTTTTTCAAACACAGCAGCATGCCAAAGGAACTTCTGGTAAAACTTGCCGTATTTACCGTTATTTCTTATGCCGTGCTCATCCTGAATCCTTATGGCATTACCTTCTTCACCGAGCATATTGGAAGAATTTCGAACCAGGATCAGGGCGTAAACCGCCTGTTTGTCGATTCATACATCAACAGGTGGCAATATCTTTTCCCAAAAACCTATGTATTTCGCAGAACTAACACAGCCTGGATTCTGGTATGTATGGAGGTTACTGTTCTTGCGGCTTTTCTGCACGGCTACCTTAAAAAGCGGTATATTGACATTACGGTTGTGGGCATGAATATCGTCTTTTTCTACTTCAGCATGAAAATGGCGCGTGGTGCGCTTTATTTCCCGTTCATCTGGTTTTTTTCCGTGCTTTATCTGTTGAAAAAAACCGAAGCATTACATCTAAGAAAAATGATGCTGCCGGCATCTCTTATCGTAATTATATTTTGCCTCGGCATCTGTAATTACAACACAGTTACCGCAAATACATATACATCGTGGTTCAGCTCAAACTTTGAGGAATGTGTGCCGGAGAAGGCGGTCGGATATATAATGGAACACAATCTTCCCAACCCGTTGTTTAATGACTATCTGTCCGGGGGATACATGATCTGGGCAATGTATCCGCGCTATAAAGTCTTCATCGATCCCCGATATCAGCCATATGTCAATGGAGTCTGGCAGGATTTTTTACGATTCAGACAGAAACCGGATTCTGACGGACTCAATAACCTCGTATCAAAATATTCCTTCAAAACCGCATTGATACATCATGTTCTCTATAATGATCTGGTCAACGCATTTGCCACCTCCCCTGACTGGGAACTCGTATTTGTTGATGAAATTGCAGCAGTCTTTCTCAATAAATCGGTTATAGATACGATTTCAGTCCAGGATATTGAAAAAAACACCGGCGCAGAAAAATTCGAGGACATAACTAATCCAAGAATATTATACAGCCTGTTCGGTGTATACCTCGCTGTAGACAGCAAAGAATCCGAAAAGATTTTGCATTACTATAAAAACAACGTTAGTCAACTCTACGGAGACCGTAAAAAACATATTGCCGTTATGGACCGTGTTCTCACAATGCAGTCGGCACATTGAGCCAAACCGGCATTTTGTTTAACATTCTGATACATTTTTCACATTTTGGCACATCAATTGCGCCTTGCTCCTCAATATCATTTCTGCAATTTTACCATACATAAATTTTATGTAAGTTACTGATAATCAACAAGTAACAACAATTATAGGATTAATTGTCAATTTTTCAGATTTGTTTGGCATAAATTTTTCCTACATGAATGAGGGTGTAACATCTGATACTGAAAAAGTATAAGTGTGTAGATGTGCCGACATATAAACGTATATGATCTTTAATTGAGATATATTATGAACAAACGGCCTTTTTCACTTTTAATTATCCCCGATAACGGCTCCGAGTTGAAAACCGGTATATTTTCAACGCGAATAATAGCCCTTGTTTTCGGTTTGATAATAATGGTATTTTTTTCCTGTTTGTTTATTATTGCCGGTTACCATATTAAACTCAGTCAGGAAAAAGACTACATATCCGCTGTATTACAACAAAAAAAACTCACCGAAAAAATTCACCACATTAAAAAGACACTTAATATCCGGTCTGCCGCAATTGAAGGAATCAGGAAGAGCGATGAAATTTTCAGGCTTGTCGGAATGATGAACCATATCGACAATGACATGTATAAAGCAGGAATAGGTGGACATACGATAGTAGACGAAACCGTTTATGATTCTTTTAATAAAGATATAAGAATCGATCTTATTCAACTTGCATACAACTTCACAACACTGAACAACCGTATTGACATCCAGAAAAAAAGTTTTGAGGAAATTGAAGTACGATTACGGAAAAACAACGAAATTGTCGACAATACACCGACCATTTTCCCGACATTTTTTATGAGGGTTACTTCAGGATTCGGCTGGCGGATCCACCCCATAACCGGCAGAAAAGAATTCCATAAAGGCGTGGATCTCCATGCTTCGCTAGGCCAGCATATTTATGCAACTGCAAACGGAATTGTAACAGGCGCAGGGAAAATAGGCAAACTGGGTAAATGCATTATTATCAGTCATAAATACGGGTACAAAACCATATATGGCCATCTCGATGATATAATGGTAACAACAGGGCAGAAGGTAAACAAGGGAGATATCATAGGCACTATGGGTAACAGCGGACGTTCGACAGGAGTTCACCTTCATTATGGCGTATTTTTGAACGGGCAGGCCCAGGATCCGATGAACCATATAATTCTATAAAAAAAATTAACACCCCCCCGCAAAAAGACGTCCGAACCTGGGCGTCTTTTTTTAATGTCATGCAGGTATAAATTACCCATGCTTGGGTCGGGTAGTTCTATCTGCGTTTATTTCAAAAGAGTAAATTTTTTCGAGTCACAATACACTCCGGCCTTTATCAGGTAAATATACTGACCGCTTGCAAAGCCGCTCCCGTCAAAAAGCATAGTATGCTCACCGGCTGAGATCGTATCCTGAACAATCGTGGAAACTACTTCACCCAGTGTATTGTAAACCTTCAACGTAACAAAGCAGGATTCAGGCAAATAAAAACTAATTGAAGTTTGCGGATTAAACGGATTGGGATAATTTTGTGAGAGGATAAATTGCTGAGGCAGAACCTTTTCGTCGACATAAACCGGTATATCCCCGACCAGGGCACTCAGAATCACAAGGTCATTGACGGTATACTGATCGCTACCGGATGCATATGACGCACATGCATTATATTCCTCGCAGGATTCGCTATCCCATATTTTGAATCTGTATGTTTCCCCCGATTTGATACCGTCCTTCTCAGGAGTTTGCGCGTCATTTCCCCAGACGGTGATCACGAGGTTTTTCCCCTCCCATGTACCGCAGCCGGCACAGATGCCATCCTCAGTGAAAACACCGATTTCATCGCCATTGGTCAATGAAGCACCTGCCATTGACGGACAAATAGCATCCGTGATCAGAATCGAAGCATTATTGTCTGTGTATGGTACACATAAGAAATGAGGGACTTCCGCATCGGATACCGGAGCAACTTTCGAAGTTGTCTCAGCATATGAAAAAGTAACGGCTTCGGATACTCTTATCAGATACCCTTGCCCTATTTGCATTGATCCTAACTGATCGATACCGTACTGAGGCCAGAATACCTTTCCTAAACCGTCTTTTGCCAATACCACACTATCGATTATCGAACCGAATGCCAATTCAGGCGACCTGCCATCAGGGCCGAGAAAACTGATTAATTTCCATCCATCAAGTTCATAGGAAACTTCTTCAGGCCGAGCCGTTAATCCATGTATTAAAAGGGTGTCGGCGACACTCATTTTAATCTGATATCCATCGGTTATGACCCATTCCTTGATTTGTTCCACTTTAAACTGTGGCCAGTTTACCTCTCCCTTTCCGTTTTTGATTATCAAAACATTTTGTATGATGTCCGCAAAGACAGCCTCCATTGATTTGTTATATGGCATTAGATTCGACGAAATGTGGTTCCATCCGGCCTGCAGCGGTATTTCCAGTAAATCCAGGACAGGGAACGTCAATGTATTTATAATGGTAATACCCTGTGGCACAAAAGAACCGTCACCAACCTGGTAAGTCGCCGCTGCAGGATATTCGTTACCGGTTGAAATATCCCAAAGTCTGTAGGAATACATTTCACCATTAGCAAAACCCCGTATTCCCGCTACGTTTGGATCATCTCCCCATACAATGATTTCAAGGTTCCTGCCATTCCAGACTCCGAAACCGGCACACCTGCCGCGGGGTGTAAAAATTCCGATTTCGTCCTCAACAGAGATCGGCACATTGTTTATTGAAGGCGGATTACTTGAGGGGATGGAAACTATGGCGCTGACACCTGTCAGCGATACTTGAAGTAAAAAATGGGAATTAGCTGTTAATGAGGAAAGAATTGTAATGCCGTTGGGCTCGTAGATTCCGTCGCCAATTTCATAGGTTGCTTGCGCAACATATTCTTTATCATCGGAGGAATCCCATAATTTAATCGTATATAATTCACCGGCGGTAAAACCCCGTACACCAATTTCCTCAGGATCATCGCCCCACACGGTTACCGATAAATTGCCACCTGTCCAAATTCCAAGGCCCGCACAAATTCCACGCGCTGTAAATACACCAATTTCATCACCGAAAACAAGTTCTTTACCATTTATCGAGGGAGGATTATCTGCTGTAACCAGAATTGTTGCGTTCACACCGGAATTTGAAACATCGAGAGAGAAATGGGCGGCAGATACCGGTAAAGCCCACAAAAACAAAAGAAACAGAAAAATAAAATATTTTTTCTCCATACTGCTTTATTCCCCCCTGTCATATGAAATCTTCAGAAATGTATACTCTTTTAATATCGGGATATCGGTTTGAAATCTTGAGTTAAAAATGAAACAAATATTCTTTTAATATATTTTTCTTCGTTCAGGAGTGATGCAGGTCACTGACTTTTTCAGACAAAAGCACAATAATATCTATAGCATGAGTACTGCAATATACATTGGGGGATGTTCGAAATGCAAAGTACAGAAGAAAATATGAATAGCTCCGAAGCGCCTGATCAATGTCAGAATAGCTCAAAACGTCCGCTAAACCACAGTATCTATCTGGACCGTAAATTATCACACGGTTTAATGCTCAACGAATCGACAAAACACAGATTTTCGGATACTCCACTCAATTACCTCTGGAATATACTGAATATCTTTAGATTTAAATAATTATAATCCCATGAAAAAACAGTCGTTTATCGAGCCTTAAAACATATATTTGTTTTCCCGATACAATCGGGCAACCGGTAAATTATCTGCTATACTTATATTTTACCCACCAAAATTACCATGTTGTTGCCCTGAATCTCAACATTCCCGGTATACAGCGGATCGGCGATTTTATCGAGACAGAGTTCTTTGGCTAATGTTTCCGTTTGGATAAGCTCTTTGTGCGTTTCGATTGCCTCTTTAAGGTCCCCATTGACCAAAAGGCCCAGCGTTATACGGTCGTCCGGGACAAGATCGGCTTCACGACGCGCATTCTGCACCATCCTGATGACATCCCGAGCGAGACCTTCGAGTTCGAGGCCACGGTCGACGTGAAGATCGAGACAGGTAAATAGTCCGCCGTCCGACATACAGGCATGGCCTTCTTCGGCAATAATCCTCAATTCAAATTCCTCAGGCATCACCACTTCTCCGGAGGCAATAAGATAACCGTCGTCACGAATTTCCACATTGCCGGACCTGACGGCAGAGAGAACATCCTTCATCTTTTTGCCGAGACGTGGCCCAAGCGTCCGTGCATCGACAGAAATCTCCTGACGTCCCATTTCGCCGACATCATCGGTAAATCTCACCGCTTTTACATTGAGTTCATCCATAATGATATCCGTGTAATGTTCAGACAGATGTGCGTCTTTCCCGGCAATGATAGCTTCTGTAAGGGGCTGACGAACCCTGATGCGGCTCTGGTGACGGACACCATGGCCGAGCGAACATACTCTCCTGACTGCATCCATACGGCGCAGAATATCCACGTCAGCCCGCAATTCATCCTGTGTCGGCCAGTCAGAAAGATGGATCGAACGTTCGCCGGTAAGGTTGCGGTATATGGATTCGGTTGTGAATGGAAGCAGTGGCGCCGCCATACGGCAGGCTATCACCATCACAGTATAGAGTGTATCGTATGCATCTTTCTTGTCGCTGTCAGACTCGCTTTTCCAGAATCTGCGACGGTTTCTGCGAATATACCAGTTGGTGAGAATTTCCATGAATTCCCCGATATATTCGCATGTTCCCGGAATGTCGTAAATATCCATTGCCCGGGTAACACGTTCCAGTGTCTCCGAAAGTTTGGAAATGATATAGACATCCATTTCATTGCCGGAATCGGATCTGAGAACAGGTTTATATCCGTCGATATTGGCGTAAAGCACCAGGAAATAATAAGAATTCCAGAGTGGGGCAATGGCCGCTTTCTGGGATTGGAAAATCGCCTTTCCCTCGCTGTCAAGCTGCAGGTTGCCGCCTTTCAGGATTGTGTTGCTCATCAGGAACCACCTGAGAGTATCTGATCCCACGCTTTCCATGACATCATCGAGCGGCGGATAATTTCTGAGACGTTTGGAGAGTTTCTGGCCGTTTTCGTCGAGCACTACTCCATGGCAAATACTGTTGAGAAAGGACGGTTTATCGAAAAGTCCCGTCGCAAGAACAGTCAGAGTATAGAACCATCCCCGTGTCTGAGCGATATACTCGACAATAAAATCGGCGGGAAAATTATTCTCGAACCAGTCCTTGTTTTCGAACGGATAATGCACCTGGGCATAGGGCATCGATCCGGACTCGAACCAGCAGTCGAGCACATCCTCGATGCGTTTTAATGTTCCGCCGCAGTCCGGGCACTCACGGGTCAGTTCGTCGATATATGGACGGTGGAGATCGGTAATTTTTTTCCCGAAGTCATGTTCCATATCGGCAATCGAACCATAAACATCACGATGATTGCATTTCCGGTTATCGCATTCCCAGATGGGAAGCGGTGTTCCCCAGTAACGGTTACGGGATATGGACCAGTCACGTGCTTCGGCAATCCAGCGTCCGAACTGGCCGTCACGAATATGTTCGGGTATCCAGTTTATCTCCCTGTTATGTTCGAGCATCCGGTCTTTAATAGCGGTAACTTTAACATACCATGAAGGAAACGCACGGTAGATCAGAGGCGTATCGCAGCGCCAGCAGAACGGGTAATTATGTTCGATTGTATCGTGGCGGACAAGTTTGCCCTCCTCACGAAGTCGTTTCGTAATGTCCTTATTGGCGTCAAAGACATTTACACCCTGATAATCGGGGACACGATCATCGAACATCCCCTGATAATCCACCGGCGTAATGGTGGGAATACCATGAGCATCGCAGAGTTTCTGGTCATCCTCTCCGAAGCCGGGAGCCATATGAACGATACCGGTGCCGTCCTCGGTTGTGACAAAATCTCCGGCCAGAATTTTAAAAGCGTTCGGTGTATCGGCAAAATAATCGAACAGCGGTATATAGGATAATCCGACAAGTTCCGAACCTTTCAGACTTTTGACTTTTTCGGTATTCTGAAGCTGTTTTTGATATGCTTCAACACGTTCCCTGGCTATAATGAAGTGTGTATCACCCTCACGGAACAGGATATAGTCGATCTTACTCCCGACAGCTATACCGAGATTTGACGGCAATGTCCATGGTGTGGTAGTCCATACCAGAAGGTTTGTGTTGTGGGGAAGCCTGTCCGAATCGTTAAGCCTGAACAGTACGGTGATAGCGGGGTCCTGTTTGGGACGTGTCGAATTGTCGATTCTTGTCTCGAAATTCGAGAGCGGTGTCTCGCACCGTGAACAGTACGCGAGAACTCGTGCACCCTCATAAATAAGCTCTTTATCGTAAAGGGTTTTGAACGCCCAGAGCACGCTTTCCATGAAATCGATGTCCATGGTTTTATAATCATTCTTGAAATCGACCCAGCGGCCCTGACGTGTTACAACCCGTTCCCATTCATCCACATATTTCAAAACAAGGCTGCGGCACCCCTCGTTGAAACGGTCCATGCCGTAACCGAGAATTTGATCCCTGCCGTGAATTCCGGCGGTTTTCTCCATTTCCATTTCGGCGGGAAGTCCATGACAGTCCCACCCGAAACGCCTTGAAACATGATACCCGCGCATAGTTTTATAGCGTGGAACCACATCCTTGACATATCCGGTAAGAACATGGCCGTAATGCGGCAGGCCGTTAGCAAACGGAGGCCCGTCATAAAACACGTAATCATTGTTATCAGCCTGCCTGAACCTTACTGATTCCATGAATGTCCCGTCCAACTCCCAGAATTTAATAATATCCCGCTCAAGTTTGGGAAAATCGGGTTTTGACGGAACAGGTTCAAAAACATTTTTCTTTTTCCCCGGCTCACTCACAATATATAATCCCCTGTAATTTTATAAATAGTATATGATGATTTGCAGAATAATTTTATTTAAACCTAAAATATAATGACTTATATTGTTGAAAACAAGGACGTTAACTTATTCAAACCAGAAATATGAACCTTTAATTACCCTTGTAAAACTGGAATTTATAACATTTCCTTGCATAATATGAATCAAGACCTTTTAGATTCAATCACATCATACCATACAAAAACTGAAAGGAATTATTATGAAACCGTCAAAATGCTGTCCGACAATCAAAACATTCCAACTCACCCTTTTGATTTCAATTATCATAGCCCACGTTTTTTTCTTTAGCGGGGAAATATACGCCCAGCAAAACACACTGCCTCGTGAGGTGTGGGTGGCCACGGTAACACTCACCGCTGAGTTCGAGTCACCGAAAGACACTATCGGAGACGCTGTTGAAGATCGTATTAACAGAATGCTGAAAAGAATGGAGGAGGTTGTTCCCTATAATCCCGATATTATTTGCCTGTCCGAGGTATTCGCCCATACTGGCATCAGGAATCTTCCCGCTTTTCCGGAACGTGCCGAAGAAGTACCGGGGCCGATTGTCAAAAAATTTGCAGCATTCGCACGGGCACATAACTGTTATGTCATATGCCCAATCTATACCAGAAAAGGAAACATTGTCTACAACTCGGCAGTCCTGATCGACCGGAAGGGAAAAGTCGTCGGCCAGTATGATAAAATCAATCCGACAGAAGGTGAAATCGACAGTGGGATATCTCCCGGACCGGTCGATCCGCCAGTGTTCAAAACCGATTTCGGAACAATCGGCATGCAGATATGTTTCGATGCAAACTGGCCTGAAAACTGGCGCAAACTGAAAGAAGCAGGCGCCGAAATCGTATTCTGGCCGTCCGCTTTTGCCGGGGGTAGTATGCTCAATACGCTCGCCGCAAATAATTCGTACTACATAGTAGCCTGCACACGGCACGAACCTGCGCGAATTGTCGATGTGACCGGAGTCGATATCTGTTCGACCGGAAGACTGCAATCATGGGTATGCACACCCCTTAATCTGGACAAAAAGGTGTTCCACTGGGATTTTCAGGATAAAAAATTCAAAGCGGTTCAGAAGAAATACGGGCGCAAAGTCGGGTATTCGATATGCCACCCGGAGGGCTGGTTCACACTGGAAAGCCGTTCGCCCGATGTGTCGGTTGAAAGTATCATGAAAGAATTCGACCTGATAACCTATGACCGGTATATACATCGCGCCGATGAATACCAGAAACAACACAGGCCGTAAGTATGCCTGTCCAAAATGAGGTCAAACCAAATTGAGGAAATCAGGGGGAAAAATAATATTCACCATGAAGAACATGAAGTTATTGAAGAAATACTTTTCATGTTTTCAGGATTTAGTAAAATAATCCCAATAAAATACTATCCATTTCATTGTGTAAATAACTCAAACCCTATAATCCCAATCAATATATACAAAAAAACCTCGACATTAAATTATATGTATATAATATTGTAAAAGTCATTAATTAATTTCAAAAAATAAAAAGTTTTTACTCTACTTATTTTAAAAAGATTCTCTTTTTTTGTACTTGCATTATATGTGGTGTAATTTTGAATTTTATGAAAAAATGAAGGAATAATCTTCATGATGACCTTCATATGCTTCATGGTTCTTTTTTTAAAATTGACATATTCCCGGTAATCAGGAGTGAGAAACATCCACAATGAAGGTTACAAAAAGAAAATTTAGTGAATTATCAAACAAGGTAATTGGTGCTGCTATCGAAGTTCACAAAATACTGGGACCTGGTCTGCTGGAATCCACATATCAGAGGTGCTTGGTTCATGAATTAAAACTATTAAATATTCACGTTGAAGAAGAATTCCCTTTACCGGTTGAATATAAGGATATTAGTCTGGATTGCGGATACCGGATTGATTTATTGATTGATAACCAAATTATTGTTGAACTGAAAAGTGTGGAACAATTGAAGAGTATACATGAGGCTCAACTTCTCACCTATATGAAACTAGCAAATATCAAACAAGGTTTTCTGATAAATTTTAATGTTGTATTACTAAAAGATGGCCTAAAAAGCTTTATTTTGTAAATGGTGATTGCATAAAAAAAATATCTGCCATGAAGAACATGAAGTTAATGAAGAAAAAAAGCCACATAAATATTAAGAATAATAAAATATTGTTATTTTATCAATCTCTCACTTTATATTTCAAACAAAATAATATATCATGAGTAAACATTGTTATCTCTGTGGTGTTAAACTTATAAAAAACCACAATAAAAGTAAAGATCATGTCCCTCCGGATTGCATCTTC